>NZ_JBHZCY010000076.1:0-44367 GCF_042786665.1 Kitasatospora sp. NPDC059146
GGGGTGTCGATGCTGGGGAAGATGTTGAGGACCTTGCGGCGGCCGGCGAAGTCCTGGAGCGAGGTGTCCGCGAGGCCCTCGCCGACCAGCGTGAACGCGGGGGCCTGGCTGCCGGCGGCGGGCAGTACGCCGCCGATCTCGACCGGGTTCCCCTTGAGCGTGACCTGAGCCATGAAAAGCCTCCTACCAGCGGTGTACGACAGACAACGCCGTCGATCCTACTGCCCGCACCCCGCGCCCGACGCGGGGTGACCGAGGAGCGGACACCCTCCCGCGTCGCGCTGGCGGAGTCGGCCCGATTCTGGGCCTGAGGCCGCCGGGCGGGGCTGTGCGATGCTGACGGGGCGGCAGACGGCTGAGGCCGGTGGGACAGGGGGAGGGGCGGATGGCCGAGGGCGGCGGGAGCGGGTTCGACGTGGTACGGCGCGGCTACGAGTGCGCGGAGGTGGACGCCTACCTGGCCCTGGCGCCCTCCCGGCGCCCGGACGCCCCGGGTTTCACCATCGCCCGGCGCGGCTACGACCGGGCGCAGGTCGACCGCGCGCTGGCCGCCGCACCTGCCGCTGCGGTGCCCGTGGACGCGGTCGCCCGGCGCGGGTTCGACCTGGTGAGCTGGGGCTACGAGCGGTCCGAGGTGGATGCCTACCTGGCGTCGGCGTCGGCGTCGGGGGCGGGGCGGCGTGCGGGCGGGCCTCGGTTCCGGCTCGTGCGGCGCGGCTACCACCCCGCGCAGGTCGACCTGGTGGCGGCGGGCGCGGTGCCGGTGTTCGCCACGGCGTGGCGCGGCTACGACCCGGCACAGGTGGACGCCCACCTGGCGCAGGCCACGCATCGGCGCCCGGCGGCCGCGGTGTTCGCGGTGGTGCCCCGGGGCTACCGGCGTGCGCAGGTGGACGGCTACCTGGGGGCGTACGGTCCGGGCGGCACGGTCGCGCCGTCCTGAGGACCGCCGGGCCGCCCGCCGGGCCGACTGCCGAGCCACCGGCGGTTGTGCGAATTCGGTGACGCATCGTCAGTTCCGCGTGGTCTACTGCGTGCCGGATCGTTCGCGCACAAGTCGCCGCGAGGAGTGGACCGTTCGATGAACGCCGTATGCCCGGGGTGCGCCGCCGGGGAGCACGCCCTGCCCGTGCCCGAGGCCCTGGAGGACGCGGCTGCGGCCGCCGTGGACCCGCCGGCGGCCGCCCACCTGGCCCCGCCGCCCGCGCCGGGGCCGCAGCCCGTACGGGAGAGCGCGGCGGTGGTCGTGCTGGTGGTGGTCGCGGCGCTCTGGCTGCTGGTGGGGGTGCTGGGCATGCTGCACCCGGATCCGGACCTGCATCGACACGACGACGCCTATCGGGCGGGCCACCTGCTGGGCGGCCTGGTCGGCCCGGCGGTGCTGACGGCCGCGGCCCTGCTGGTGCGCACCGTCTCCCGGCGGCGGGGCCGGCGACGGGAGGAGGAGCGACTGCGGGTCCAGCACGCGCGCCGGCAGGACCTGATGCAGCGGTGGCGGCGCGGCTGGTGGTGCCGGCGCTGCCGGGTGGCGTTCTTCCCGTCCGGTGCGCTGCACCCGGGCAGTCCAGCCTCGCCCGCGCTGGCGGCGCAGCACTACCCGGCCTGGGTGCTGGGCGTCGGCGCCCCGGGGACGCGGGGAGAGGACGGCCAGGTGCTCTCGTAGTGGGCCGGGCGCGCGTCGCGCCCGGAAGGGCACATCCCGGCGGAGGCCACCCCGCGACCCCAATCCCCGTGAGGCCCGCGCGGACCGTCCAGGATGCGGCGGGCCTGGCGAGGGGTCAGCGGGCGGAGGACGAGGCATTCGGTGACCAGGTCATCCATGCCCGCTTCCTGCCACCTGTCGTCCGCACCCGCAGCCGCATTATTCGTGTGCGCGCCGCGGGGCAGGCCTGTTAGCTTGCCCGCCTTGGCTTGCCTGCCGATGGGTGGCGGGCGCCCGGGGAGTGGGGGACGGCGGGTGTCGATGGTGGACTGGTGGCCGGTCCGGGGGAAGGTGTGCTCCCTGGCTTGGGAGGGCGGCGAGTTGATCGATCCGGTCGGCGGTGGTCGGCGGTGGAGCGCGGACGGGACGGAGCGTCCCGGCCGAGCTGTCGCCGCCGCTTTCGGCCCCGGGTTCGACCGGGCAGTGGTCTCGCCCTCGGGGCGCTACGCCGTCGTCCACGAGGAGCGGGGTACCAGGGGTGTGGTCGTCGGCCTCGACGGACGGGGCGTGCTGCGCGAGCTCGCCCGGGCCGACCACTGCGCCGACGCCTACGACTACCCGGTCGCGCTCGGCGCGCTGCCCGACGGCCGCGAGGTGCTCGTCCACTGCCCCGAGGAGTACAACGTGCTCCAGATCGAGGAGTTGGAGTCCGGACGGCGCCTCACCGGAGGTGCCCGGGAGCCCGTGGACATCTTCCACTCGCGGCCGGCGGTGAGCCCGGACGGCCGGTACCTGCTGGTGACGGGCTGGGTGTGGCACCCCTACGGTGTCGCGGAGGTGTACGACCTCGCGGCGGCGCTCGCCGATCCGGCGGTGCTGGACGGCGACGGGGTTCTCCCGGCGTCCCCCGAGACCGACGCCGAAGTGGTCTCCGGCTGCTGGCTGGACGCCGACCGGTTGGCGATCGCCACAACGGGCGAGCTCGACTACCTGGTCGACGACGGAGCCGACGACGGGGCCGACGAGTCCGGCTGCGCGGCGGCCCCGGCCGCTGGAGCGAACCACCTCGGAGTGTGGTCGATGTCGGTCCGGCGCTGGCTGCACCACAGCCCCTTGGACCACCGCGCCGGCACCCTGCTCGGCCGGGGCGGCTCCGCCCAGGTGGTCTCGCTCCACGGGCACCCCCGCCTGCTCGACGCCGCGACCGGCACCCTGGTCGCCGAGTGGCCCGAGGTGACGCTCACCCGGCGGAACGGCAGCTACGGCGCCGAGCACATCCCGACCCCCGTCGCCGCGCTCAGCCCGGACGGCCGCCGCCTCGCCGTCGCCCAGGACAAGGGCATCGCCCTGATCGACCTGCCGGACTGACCTGGCTGACCGGACTGACCGGACTGACCGGACTGACCGGGCCGGCCGCACGGAGGTGTCGGAGGGCGTGGCTAGCATCCCCGGCATGGGCTACACCACTGACTTCACCGGCCGGGTCGCCGTCACCCCACCGCTCAACCCGGCCGAGATCGCGTACCTGCGGAAGTTCGCCGGCACCCGCCGCATGGACCGTGCCGGCGGCCCCTACTACGTCGACGGGAGCGGCTACGCGGGGCAGGGCCGCGACGCCGACATCCGCGACTTCGACAAGCCCCCGGCGGGTCAGCCCGGCCTCTGGTGCCGCTGGGTGCCGACGGCGGACGGTGCGGCGATCGAGTGGAGCCAGGTGGAGAAGTTCTACGACGCGCCCGAGTGGATGACCTATCTGATCGACCACTTCTTGAAGCCCCGCGCCCATGCCCAAGGCACGCCCGGTTTCGAGGAGTTCACGTTCGACCACGTGGCCGACGGCACGATCGACGCACAGGGGGAGGAGCCCTGGGACACCTGGCAGCTCCTGGTGCGCGGCAACGAGGTCTCCGTCTCCGCGGCCGAACTCCCGGACCCGGCCTGGCTGTGCGGGGGGTGCCGGGAGCCCGTCGCCGACGAGGACGCCGGGTGCTGCCCGGGCGCGGAGCCGATGCCGGTGTTCCCGGAGCCGTGACGTCCGGGGCACTCGGGCGTCCCTCGCCCCCGCCGCGCTGCGCGCCCGCCCGGGTGGCAGCCCTCAGCTGTACGGGCTCCAGCGCCCGAAGCGGGCCAGCAGGTGGCGGGCACCGTCCTCGTCCAGGCCGAGTGCGGCGGCCGTCGCCGCGAGGCCCAGGTCGCGTCGGGCGTCGTGGGCGGGCCAGTACGCGGTCCGCTCCGCGGTCACCTCCAGCAACCGGGCGGCCCGCAGCGCCGCCAACGGGGAGTTCTGCGCCAGCTTCTCGATGGCCTCGCCCAGGCCGTGCAGCACCTCGGCGAGGTCCTCGGGCAGGGCCACGGCCGACTTCTCGACCTCGACGGTGTGCTGGTCCCACTCCTGCTCGCAGGTGTCCGCCGGCTCCGCGGCCGCTTCGCCGAGCCGCTGTTCGCCGATCTGCCCCCAGTCGAGCGGGTGCTCGGGGCCGGACCAGCCGCAGGAGCACACGGCGCGCAGGGCGTGCGCGCGCGGGGCGAGGCGTGAGTGCCCGTCGTACACGGTCCACTGCGCGGTGGTCAGTCCGGCCCCGTGCTCCGTCATCATGATGTACGCGGGTTTCGGCACGGTCCCGTCGGCGAGGAGCACGCCGACCGACCCGGTGTGCGAGGCCCCGAACTCGTCCGTCGTCCATGTCTCTTGCTTGACCATGACGAGCCTGCCTCTCCAGTGGTCCGCCTACGCGGAACGCCCGCCCCCGGGCGCGGCACCGACGATCCCGCAGCAGGGGCTCACGGACCACCGAAACCGCGAAACGCCGCCCATCCGTGTCACCTTCGGGGACACTCCCCGCGGGAACGGTCGGCCGGCTGCCTACAGCGCGCGTTCGGAGCAGAAGGTCGACAGCGAAGGCGGCCGGCACAAGAATGCCAACGCGGCGGAGAGCTCGAAGACCACAGTGAGGTTTGATGAAGCCGATACGGATCTACCCGAAGTACCAGCGGTTGTTCCTCGTGGCGGGCGGGCTGGTGTTCCTTTCAATCGCGGTCGCCGGTGTGATCATCACCCCGATCGGTTCCAAGGTGTTCTACTCGTTCGTGCTGGTGTTCTCGGTGGTCTGGTGTCACCAGGGTGCCCGGCTGGGACTGGTCATCGGGCCCCAGGGCATCGTCGAGCGCTCGATGGGACGTCCGAACCGCATCTCCTGGCAGGACATCGAGGACGTCAGGGTCGAGGGCGGGACGAACGCCGGGGTGGCCGCAGTCGTGATGATCGCGCTGACCGTCCGCGGTGGTGACGTCCTGCTGCTGCGGGGAACGGCGCGGTACGACCGGAAGGGCGTCGAGCAGACCCGCCGTCGGATTCTTGCCATGCGGGCCGCCGCCCTGGGAACTCCGGTGGAATCGTAGGGCTTTCAGAGTCCGGGAAACGGCCACGGGCCGTCCGGGAAGCGATCTCCGACCCGCGTCGCATGCTGCGCCCACTCCTCTCCTGAACCCCGGGGTTGTTGCTGACCTCGGGCGGGTTCGGTGACTGCGGATCGGGCGGCGGGACCTCCAAGACCCCCGACCGGGTAAAGCTGAGGCGGGGCGGTGCACCGTGCCGGTACGATCCTGCTCGCCGCGCACGCAGGTGCGGGGGCGGGGGGATCGGGGCGAGGTGTGTCCGCGCCGCCTTCGTGCCTTCACGCCTTCGTGTCTTGTGCCTCCTTCGGTGCCCGGTGCCCGGTGCCGGGTGCCCGCTCACGGGCCGCTCGGTGCGGGTGAGCGGCGCCTCTCCCCGTCCCGCTAGGAAAGCAGTTCATGGTCTTCTCGCTTGTGGTGCTCGTCGTGCTCGTGGTGCTCGTCGCCGTCGTGGGCAAAGTGATCGTCTCGCAGCGCGCCCGGGAACGGCGGAGCCTCCTGGAGACCGAGCTGTGGCGCAGGCTGGCCCCGCGCGAGCAGCTCGTGGTCAAGGGGGACGAGCCGTCCGCGGAGTTGGCGGCCGTGCTCGATGGGGCCGGGGGCGGTGACTGGCGGGCGGTGGCGAAGTACCTGGCCGAAGCCGAAGCCGGAGCCGACAGCGGTGCTGACAGCCGCGCCAACCGGCGCTGGATGCGGATGGAGCCGCTCAGCACGGCGGCCTCCAAGGAGGACCACTGGCTACGGCGGTGGCGCGAGGAGGAGCCGCGCGACGCGGCGGCCGCCCTGCTGCAGACCGACGCACTGGTGCAGCTCGCCTGGGAGATCCGCACCGGCAGGTACGCCTCAGAGGTGACCAGGGAGCAGGCCCGCGGGTTCCACCGCGTACTGGGGGAGGCGGAGCAGGCCGCGCGGGAGGCCGTCGAGCTGGCTCCGGCCGAGGACCCCAACCCCTGGGTGGCGCAGATCGCGATCGCCATGGGACTGGGCCGGTCGAACGAGGACTTCCGTCAGCTGTGGGCCGAGGTGACGGCCCGTGACCCGCACCACCTGCGGGCGCACGAGGGCGCGCTGCAGTACTGGTGCGCCAAGTGGCACGGCAGCAACGAGCTGATGCACGCCTTCGTCGACGCCGCGCTCGCCGACGCACCGGCCGGCAGCCTGCTGACCAGCCTGCGGGTGCGGGCGCTCTTCGAGCAGTACACCCGCGACAGCGCCGGGGCGGCCGCCTACCGGACGCCGGAGTTCACCGCGGCCGTGGACGCCCTGCTGGCCGATCTGGAGCAGGCCGATCCGGCGCACCCGCAGCTCCAGGCCGCCCGGGGCTGGGCCGCCTGGTCACTGGTCATGAACGCCCGGGTGGCGCACGCCTTCGAGATGTTCGAGGTGATGGGCCGTGAGGTGGCCGGCCCCTGGAGCGCCTACGAGGACCCGCAGACGGCCTTCCACCGGATGCGCACGATCGCCGTGGACGCGATCGCCCGGGCGACGGTCTGACCTGCACCGGTCGGGCACCGGTCGGGCGCCGGTCGGGCGCCGGTCGGGCGCCGGTCGGGCGCCGGTCGGGCGCCGGTCAGTGTCCTGCCGACACCGACCGTCCGATCGGCCAACGCGGTCCGTCCGGGCCGCCCTGCCACGCCCACTGGGAGTCGGGGGTGACGGTGATGCCGTAGTCGTACCGGTCCGGGCGGCCGAGCTCCTCCCACGCGGACCGGGCGGCCGTCACCTCGTCGCCGATGCGGCGCGGCCCGCCCTGGTACAGCATCACGGAGCCGTCGCCGCGCGCGGTGAACGCGGCCCACGACCGGTCGCCGTCGTGGACCCAGGCGTTGACGCCGTCCTCGTCCCGGCCGGTGAGCAGTGCCGCGTCCGGTACGGCCACGCGCAGGGCGAAGCGCAGGTCCCAGTCGTTCTCCAACGGGCCCAGGTCGTACGCCGGGAGCAGGCGCTCCGCGTCCGGTTCGGCCGTGCCGCCGCGCACCGCGGTGTAGGCGGCGTGGCCGGCGGGTGCCGGGGTGGGGGCGGTGCGGTCGGCCAT
Source organism: Kitasatospora sp. NPDC059146 (assembly GCF_042786665.1). Classification (NCBI taxonomy): domain Bacteria; kingdom Bacillati; phylum Actinomycetota; class Actinomycetes; order Kitasatosporales; family Streptomycetaceae; genus Kitasatospora; species Kitasatospora sp. NPDC059146. Next base: position 7,071 of record NZ_JBHZCY010000076.1, read on the forward strand.
GAACTGGGCGAGGCCCTGGACCCAGCCGGTCGCGCTCCTGCCGTCGTCGGCGACGACGAGGGCGACGTGCCCCAACAGGCCCCAGGGGTAGACGATCCGGCCGCCCGGCCGTACCGCCTCCACCCAGGCCCACGGGACGGCCTCCACCGCGTAGGTGGCGTGGATCCGGTCGACGGGCACCCCGCCGGGCACCCCGCCGCCGGTCGCGTTGCCGGCCACCACCTCGACGGTGAGACCGGCGGCCGCCAGGCGGTGGCGGGCGGCGGCGGCCAGGTGCTCGTCCACCTCGCTGGAGACCACCAGCCCGGGACCGGCCCGCCACGCGGCCAGCGCCGCCGTCCACCCCTGCCCGGTGCCGATGTCCCACACCCGGTGGCCGGGTCCCAGGCGGAGGCTGTCCAGCATGTCCGCCACGACGGACGGCGCGGACAGCGACGAGGACGGCAGGGACGGTGCCGACAGGCTGCTGCCGACCTGGGTGACGGCCGCGTCGTGGACGCCGGCGAACAGCTCGTCCGCCCACCCGCGCGGGTCCGTCGTACGGTCGAGCGGCACATAGGCCCGGCCGTCCCAGCGCCACAGCCGGTCCGGCGCGAACCGGTCGCGCGGCACCGCCGCCATGGCCTCGCGCACCCACGGGGACGCGGTCGGCCACGCCCCGTCGCGCTCCATCACCGCGTCCAGGTGCGCCCGGCGACCCGCCAGGTCCTCGTCGTCCGTCACCGTGCGCTACTTGCGGCGCGTGCCGGTGCCCGGCGGCGGGGGCGGGACCTGCCCGTCGTTGTTCCCGGGCGGCGGGGTGCCCGTTCCGGGGTCCGGCGCCGGCTTCTCGTGCTTGCCCATGCGGGTTCCCTTCGGTCGCGTAGGGGACACGGTCGGCCGCTCATCCTCGCCCACCCCGGTGCCGCACGGTAGTGGGCGCGCGGGAGCGCCCACGGGGCGCGCGCCGCGGCGCCGCGCCCGCCACGGGCCCGGCGTCCGGTTCCGGTTCCGGTCAGAAGGACCGGAAGATGCCGTCCGGGTCGTCCTGTGCGGCCCTGGCGAACTCCTCGAAGCCCATGTTGGCGATGCTCAGGTTCGCGTGGATCCCGTGGACGCCGGTCGGGAGGGTGCGGAAGGAACGGCCGTACCTGGTCGTCAGGGCGTAATCCCTGTCCTCACGCCGGACGGCGGTGACCGCGAGAAGCGTGCGGGGCGCGGACCGCATCGTCGTGCGGTCGGCGAGGAAGACGACGCTCGGGTGCTCGCCGGAGCGGACCTCCGCTGCCACCTCGTCGGCAGTCGCGTCCGCCCAGGCGGGGTCGTCGACGAAGTGGACGAGCGACTCGTAGCACCGGTCTCCCCAGGGCTTGCCCAGTTCCGTCACCACCGCCCGCCAGCCGGCCTCGTCGTGGTAGTCGGTGCGGATGACCAGGGCGTCGAATCCGCCGTGGTCGGCGACACCGGGCAACGTCCTCATGGGGGGCTCCCTCCCTCGGAGCCGACCGCCGATCCGCGGTCGGGACAGCTCCGTACGGTCCAGTCTCCCGCGGAGCACCGACAGCAAGGGCAGACGGCCCGCGGAGGGAGTGTGCTTCAACCGGGCCCGAGCTCCGGTAAGGTCAACACCCCTCAACTACAGGATGATTGACGGTGATGCACGTGCAGAGGTACGGCCGAACCGAGCTCGAATGGGACGAGTTGACCGAGGCCGGTTGCGACTACCTGGCCGAGGTCGCCAGAGGCGGCGGCATGACGACCTACACCAAGTTGAACGCGGCTCTGGTGGAGCGGACGGGGCAGCCCGGATTCGACTTCTCGCAGGCCGGGCACCGGGCGGCCGTCGGCCACCTGCTGGGCCTCGTCACGGCAGCCGGCCGTACCGGGAAGGAGCCGATGCTCTCCGCGCTGGTCCAGTACGAAGGGCTGAACGACGCCGGCCCCGGGTTCTACCGCCTGGCGCAGGAACTCGGGCTCCTGTCGCTCGGCGCTTCGAAGGCGGAGAAGGAGAAGTTCTGGACCGACCAGGTGCGAGCCCTGTACGCCGTGCACCCCCGTGCCACCGGCCCGGCCGCCGGCGGGAAGTACTAGGGCCTGTCCGGCGGATCTTGCCAGGCGCGCGACGCCGGGCATCCCGCCTGGACGCACGCCCGAATCGCCCAAGTACGTCCAGTACGAGGCCGACTCGGCGCACGCCCAGCCGGGCGCCCAACGCCGCGCGCTGATCTGCCAAGATCCGCCGGACAGGCCCTAGCGGCGCGGAGGCAGGACCCCGGGGTCCTGCCGGTCCGTTCGACGGCACTGTCCGTGGGCTCCTGGGCTCAGGAGAGGGTGGGCTCGGCCCCGTCTGCCCCGCCGAGTCCCGGGAGGGCGTCCTGCCGGACGACGGCGTCGGCCAGCGGCACCTGCTTCATGCTGCCTTCGCAGAGGATGAGGGAGCGGCGGTCCCGCTTGTGGTCATGGATGACGCCGTAACCGGCACGGCGGGTCGGCATGAGGGCTACCGGCCGTTCGCAGGCCGGGCACTGAACTCTCGGGGCACGCATACGCACAGGTTGCCCGGTGCCACTGACAATGACCAGGGGCGTGCGGATGCGGGCACCGACCCTACCCGTCCTCGTCCTCCTCCTCGGGCTCGGACTCGGTGGTTCACCAGAGGCGCGGCCCGGATCGCGTCGACATCGCCCTGCCACCGCAGTTGTGCCACGTCCCCGGTGCGGTCAACCGGGCCACGCCGCAACCCCAAGAGGAGGAATCCGTGTCCCTGCCCAGCCTGCTCGCCGTGATGGCGCACCCCGACGACGAGTCGCTCGCGGCCGGGGGCGTACTCGCCCAGCACGCCGATGCCGGAGCCCGGACCACCGTCGTCACCGCGACCTGGGAGCAAGGGACCCAGCGCGCAAGGGAGTTGGCCGAGGCGGTCCGGATCCTCGGAGCGGGGGAGCCCCGGCTGCTCGGCTGGGCCGACCACCGGGTTCCCGACTCCGCCCCCGGACGGCCGCGTTTGTGCGACGCGCCGTTGGACGCGGTGGTCGGTCAAGGGGCGACGGGCGTCGTGCCGCGGGCGCGTGGATGCGGGCGGGGAGAGCTCGAATTCCGCCGGGAGCTGACGGTCCGTCCCCGCCGGTGCGGGCGTCGACGTCCTTCCGCGGCGCCGAGTGATGAGCCGGGCCGGCCCGGCGGGGCCGGTTGTCGGTGGTGACCACTACGTTCATCACCACAAGCGCTGCCGCCCTGTCGTGGCGCGCTGTCCCCCCAACCCCATTGGAGATGGTGTGCTTCTGCCTGCCTGGGAAGGTTCGAGTACGGTCCGGGTGGTTCCGCCCGCCCGGCCCCGCAAGCTCGCGAAGGTGCCGTTCGTGCAGTTGGCGGACGGTCGGCTGCAGGGTGTGGTGTCCAGCGGTTCGGACATCGGCCGGGTCTACGTGTCGGCCGTTGAGGCCGGTTCCTTCGCGTTCTCGTGCAGCACCAACAACAACCGTCCGTGCGGCGGCGCCCGGGGTGGCTACTGCAAGCACCTGGAGGCGCTGGTCGGCGAGGCGGTGGTGCAGTTCGGCGGTGACCGTGTCGCCCGTTACCTGCGGGTGGACACCGGTACGGAGGAGGCCACCGCCCGGGTCATCACCGGTGCCATGAGCGCCACCCGCCCGGTGAAGGCCGCCGAGTCGCCCGCGGCGGCGGTGTTCACCCGGTTCCTGAACCACCTGGAGTACCTGGAGTTCGAGCCGGTGACCACTCCGCTGCCGGACCTGCACTGGTTCCCGACCACCCGGGCGGTGGCGTGATGCGCACCGACCTCCTCCACGCGCCGGTCGGCGGCCTCGACGAGGCGCTCGCCGTCGTCGACGCCTTCGACCGGGCGATGTCCGACGGCCTGGTGCGGCCCCGGCCGGCCCAGGCCCAGGCGCTGGCCGAGCTCGCGGGGGCCGTCGCGGACTCGCCGCTGGCCGCCCTCGTCGCCGAGGCCGCCGAGAAGGCGGCCGCCGGCACCGCGGACGAGGGCCACCTGCTGGCCCTGGCGGCCGCCCGTACCGCTCTGCTCGGTGCGGCCCACGACGCGCTCCACGGTGTCGTGGGTGGGGCGACCGGTCGTACCACCGCCCCGTGGACGGTGCCCGCCGAGGGCCCGGGCGGCGCGTCGAACGTGCTCACCGCGGTCCGCGCCTGGCTCGCGGACCTGGCCCGTACCGGCTGGCTCGGCATGGACCACGACCTCGTGTCGGCCTCGGCGCAGCTCGTCTCCGCGATGCTCCCGGACCCGCAGCTGCGTCGCCTCGCCGTCCTGCTGGACGGGTTCGCGGGCGAACTCGCCGCGTCCTGCCCGGGAGCGAGTCTGGAACGCGTCCCGGTCCGCCGCTGGGCCGACCTGTGGTCGCGGGCCCTGTTGCTGGCGACTCCCGGTGCGGGCACCGTCCCTGACCCGCAGACGGTCACCGGACGGCTGCTGCCGCTCGGCGTCGACCTGCACGAGCACGCGACGGCCGCGCAGGCCCAGGTCCACGCCGTGTTCGAGCCGGCCGACGGCTCCGCGCCCCGCCTGGTCCGGGCGTCGGTGTCGGTCCCGAAGCCGGACAGCGTCCTGGGCGCCGGGGTCTGGCAGCTGCTGCGCCCCCGGATGTCGCTCCTGGCGGCGGCGGGCGAGGGCCGCGCCGTGACGGTGACGGACATGCCGCTCACCGCCGAGGGCGACCTGCTGTGGAGCGACGAACTCGCCCGCACCGCGGCCGAGGCCGACCCGTTCGCCACCGCCCGGGTCGTGCTGCCCACCGCCGTGGGCGCGCCGGTCGCGCCGCTGGAGCGCCACCCGGTACGCCTGGCCGAGCCGGTCTTCCTGGAGGGCTACACCGCCCTGGAGCAGGACGGGGTGCTGACCTTCGACCTGGCCGGCCACCCGCTCGCCGTCGACACCGACCGCATCCCGGTGGCGGGCCCGCTCACGCCGCAGGCGGTGGCCGCGTCCACCGCGTGCATCGGCCTGCTGCGCTGGGACGCCGGGGCCTTCGTCCTCCAGCCGCTGGCCGTCGAATCCACCGTCAAGCGCCGGACGGTGGGCCTGCACGCCGGTGCGTGGGCGGGCGGCACCACCGACAAGAGCGGCGGCAAGGCCGAGGCGGCAGCGACCGAGACGGTGACCGTGCTGCGCGAGCGCGCCGGCAAGCTGCTGCGGAAGTGAACGGACCCATGACCTCCTCCTCCACCTCCTCCACCACCACCGATGGGAACGGCGGTGCTCTCGCGGACCCCGAGGGGAACCGCCGACAGGTGCTGTACTGGCAGCTGCTGGCGCGTCTGTTCGACCCGGCGGAGCAGCCCGCGCTGGAGACGGCGAGTCTGGCCGTCGTCGAGGACCTGGGCCTGCCCGCGGGCCTGCTGGACCCTCGTACGTCCGTGGACTCGCTCGTCCAGCGCCACCCCGGCCTGGCAGCGGAGTTCGACGGCCTCCTGGTGCCGGGCGCCGACGCCGACATCGAAACCGACGCTGACGACGCCGCCGCCGACTCTGACACCGAAACCGACGCTGACGCCGCCGCAGGCCCGGTCGGGGCCCGCGACCGGGCCGCCGAGGTCCGGCGCGCGGCCCTGTACTCCAAGATCCTCCTCAACGCCCTCGCCACCGGCTCCGGCACGGTGACCGCGGGCCAGCTCTCCCGCTGGCAGTCCGACGCGGGATGGCTGGAACGCGCCCTCGGCTGCAAGCCCGGGGAACTGCGCGCCGGCCGCCACGCAGGCCTCGGCCGTCACGCCGGCACTGGCATCGGCACCCCCGGGACCCCCGGCACCCCGGACCTGTCCACGCTGATCCCCGTGATCGGCCCCGAGCTCGCCGCCATCGAGGCCGATCTGGTCAAGCGGATGCGCCTGCGCGAAGTCCTCGCGGACAGCAGGCTCGCCGCCCGCCTCACCCCGAGCATGTCGCTGATCGAGCAGCTGCTGCACGACAAGGGCAACCTCGACGGCACCGCGCTCGCCAACGCCAAGGCCCTGATCCGCCGGTTCGTCGACGAGGTCGCCGAGGTGCTGCGCACCCAGGTCGAGAAGGCCACGGCGGGGGAGCTGGACCGCTCGGTGCCGCCGAAGCGGGTGTGGCGCAACCTCGACCTCAAGCGCACGGTCGAGAAGAACCTCGTCAACTGGAGCCCCGACGACGAGCGGCTCTACGTCGACCGGCTCTACTACCGGCACACCACCCGCAAGACGACGCCGCAGCGCCTGATCGTGGTCGTGGACCAGTCCGGCTCGATGGTCGACTCCATGGTCAACTGCACCATCCTCGCCTCGATCTTCGCCGGCCTGCCCAAGGTCGACGTCCACCTGGTGGCGTACGACACCCGGGCCGTCGACCTCACCCCGTGGGTCCACGACCCGTTCGAGACGCTGCTGCGCACCCAGCTCGGCGGCGGCACCGACGGTACGGTCGCCATGGCCCTCGCCCAGCCGAAGATCGCCGAGCCGGTCAACACCGTCGTCGTGTGGATCTCCGACTTCTACGAGTGGCGCGGCGAGGAGCTGTTCGCGCAGATGGCCGCCGTGCACCGCTCCGGCGTGAAGTTCATCCCGGTCGGCTCGGTCACGAGTGCGGGCCGGGGCAGCGTCAACCCGTGGTTCCGCCAGCGGTTCAAGGACCAGGGCACCCCGGTGCTCTCCGGCCACATCAACAAGCTGGTCCACGAGCTCAAGACGTTCCTGACCTGAGCGCCGCACCGCGCCGCACCCGTTCATCCCCCATTCCCACGCCGCAGAAAGGCTCCTGCCCGATGTCCGACATGCTCCGCGCCCCCGCCGAGACCAAGTACGCCGATGAGCTGGACTACCTGGAGTCGGTCGACTCCGGCCCGAAGCCGTCCACGTGGCGGCTGTCCCCGAAGATGATCCGCACCTTCGTCCTCGGCTCCGAGCCCTCCGACGGCATGGAGCGCGAGGTGGCCCAGAAGTGGTTCGGCGAGCGCAGCGTGGTCGAGCGGGCGATCGTCACGCTCGCCTCCGACCGCGGCCTGCTGCTGCTCGGCGACCCCGGCACCGGCAAGAGCTGGCTCGCCGAGCTGCTGGCCGCCGCCGTGTGCCGCAACTCCACCCAGGTCGTGCAGGGTACCGCCGGCACCACCGAGGACCACATCAAGTACTCGTGGAACGTGTCCATGGTGATCGCCAAGGGCCAGTCGCGCGCGTCCATGATCCCCTCGCCGATCATGACCGCGATGGAGACCGGCACGATCGGACGCTTCGAGGAGCTCACCCGCTCCACCAGCGACGTCCAGGACGCGCTGATCTCCATCCTCTCCGAGAAGTACGTGTCGGTGCCCGAGTTGAAGGGCGAGGACGGCACGGTGTTCGCCAAGCCCGGCTTCGCGGTGATCGCCACCGCCAACAGCCGCGACCGCGGCGTCAATGACCTGTCGTCGGCGCTCAAGCGGCGCTTCAACTTCGTCCAGATCCCGGTGGTGACGGACAAGCGGAGCGAGGCGGAGATCGTCCGCTTCCGCACCGAGGAGCTGCTGCGCCGCCACCAGATCGAACTGGACGTGCCGCCCACCCTGCTGGACGTACTGCTGCGCTCCTTCGAGGACCTGCGCGCCGTCGCGACGGCGGCGGGCAGCGACGACGAGCGGCTGGAGTCGGCCCTGTCCACCGCCGAGCAGATCGGCGTACTGGAGGACGCCATCCTGCACAGCAACTTCTTCGGCGAGCGCGCGCTCACCGCCCACGCCCTCGGCTCCTCCCTGGTCGCCTCGCTCAGCCGTCGCGCGCCCGAGGACACCAGCATCCTCACCAAGTACCTGGCCAACACCGTCCACCAGCGCAGTGAGCAGGAGGGCGGCGAGTGGCCGCAGTTCCTCGCCGCCGGCCTGGACACCCTCAAGGCGCTCGCATGAGCCGCGCCAGCACCCGGGTGCCCGCCACCGGCGGGCACCCCGGCCCCGACACGTTCAGCGCGCTGCGGAGCCAACTCGACGCGGCTGCCGCCGAGTTCGCCGACGGCCCGGGCGCCCTGGACGGCATCCTCCGCGGCCTCGTGAGCGACGTCGAGCGCGCCCTGCGCGAGCCGCTGGAGATCTTCCCGGTCTGCCACCACTCGCCGGCCTCCGCCACCGCCATGGCCCGCCACCTGCGTGCCCGGCAGCCGAGGACGGTCTTCCTCGAACTGTGCGAGGACATGGCCCCGTTGCTCACCGAGCTGCGCAACTGCCGCCTGCCGGTGGCCGTCCAGGCCTTCGCCACCCGGATCGACGGGTTCCCCGCCGACTGGGCGCCGCTGTCCGTGGTCGCGCCGATCACCGAGGCCTCCGCCGAGTACCAGGCCATCGCGTACGCGTTGGAGACGCCCGGCGTGGACCTGGTCCTCGTCGACCGGTCCTCGGACCACGTCTTCCAGTGGCAGCCCCGCCCGGACGCCCCGGACAGCGTGGACGGCTCGGACGCCGCCGAGGCCGCGGCGGCCGCCGCCGCCCAGGCCGACGTGGGCGCGGCTGCCTCCCAGGAGGCCGCACTGCACGGCGACGCGGTCGGCGTCGAACTGGGCGACCTGCGGCCCCGCTTCGCCGACCTCGAACGGCACCTGCTGCGCCACGGCAAGGTGCGGCACTGGTCGGAGTGGTGGCACCAGTACGTCGAGGGGCCGCTCGGCGACGCCGACCACGACACCTACCGGCAGGTCATGTTCCTGATCGGCAGCCTCTTCCGCCGCCTGGCGCCCGGAGATCCGGGCCGTGTGCGGGTGGACGAGGACCGCGAGCGGTACATGTGGACCCGCATCCGCGAGCACCTGGCCGCCACCGGCGCCGACCCGGCGCAGAGCGTCTACGTCTGCGGCGCCTTCCACGCCGCCAGCCGGGTCGAGGAGTTCGGCCTCCACGGCACCGACACCTTCGCCGTGCCCCCGCGCACCGCCACCGAGTGGCAGTACGGCCTGATCCCCTCCAGTCACACCGCCATCGAGAGGCAGTTCGGCCTCGAAGGCGGGTCGGTGTCGATCGCCGCCGCCCAGTGGGAGAAGAACCTCAAGCGCACCCGGGTCCAGCCCTACCGGCTCAAGGGCCAGGCCGGTGCCGGGGCGAAGGCCACCCGCGCCCGCAAGGCGGTCGCCGCCGCCCCCGCCGCGGACGGCGACAGCACCGACAAGCTGGCCGGATTCCTGCAACGACCGCCCGCCCTCGACCAGTTGGACCAGGAGGAACTGCTCGGCTGGTCCGTGGAGATCGTGCGAGCGGCCCGCCGCAACGGCTACCTCGCCTCCACCGCCGACGCCATCGCCGTGTACGAGACGTCCATCCTTCTCGCGGGCATGCGCGACCGCGCCCGCCCGACCCCGTACGACTTCCAGGACGCGGCCGTCACCTGCATCGAGAAGGAGACCGTGCCCGGCCGGCGCAACGTCCGGCGCCTGGTCGAGATCATGATGGGCGGCGACCGGATCGGCCAGGTCGGCTACGAGTCGCTGCCCCCGCTGGCCCGCGACGTCCACGACCGCCTCGCCCCGCTCGGCCTCAACCTCCAGGCCCGCGGCGTCAAGCGCGCGCTGCTTGACATCAAGTCCCAGCCCGACCTGCGCCCCTGCTCCGACGTGCTCTGGATGCTGCGCCACCTGATCCCCGACGCCGCCCGCCCGATCATGGGCGAGCGCACCCTCGGCGACGAGCCCAAGCAGGAGTCCTGGGACCTCTCGCTCGGCACCCACCAGCGCGCCCTGATCGAGCTCGGCTACGAAGGCGTCACGCTCGAACAGGTCCTCGAACAGCGCCTGCGCCGGGAGGCCAACGCCCCGCAGGCCAATGCCGCCGTCGTCCTGCGGACCGTGGAGGACGCCACCCTGTACCTCGGCAGCCGGCGGCTCGCCGACGAACTCGGCGCCCGCGCCCTCCAGGTGCTGACCACCGAGCGCAGCGTCGACGGCGCCCCCGAGGTGCTGCGCCGGGTCCGGAAGCTGCTGGCGTTCTACCGCACCGGTGAGCCGGTCCTGCCCCGGTGGATCGAGCGGTTCGCCGAGGCAGGGTACGCCCACTACTGCGCCCTGCTCCCCACCGCGTTCACCGACGAGACGGCGACGGTGCGCCAGGTCGCGGCCATGCTGAGCTTCCTGTTCAGCATGGAGGGCCTGGCCCTGTCCCTGGGCGGGGACCGCGCCCAACTCGAACTCGCCGTCGCCCGGTCCGACCCGCAGGACCAGGCCAAGCGCGCCCTGCTGTGGGCCGCGCGGGTCCACCTCGGCCACCTCACCCGCCAGGACCTGCGCGAGCGCTGCGACGAACTGCTCGCCAACCCGCTCCTGCTGCCCGCCTACCCGCGCTACCTCAGCGGGCTGCTCCACGCGCTGGAGCCGGTGCCCAGCCTGGTCGACCTCGTCGTCGAGGCGGTCTCGCACGCCTTCGCCCGCCTGCCCGACCCGGTCCTGCTGCCCTGGCTGCCGACCCTGATCACCACCCTGCGCAGCGGCGGCGCCGAGCTCGCCCCGAAGCTCACCAAGGAAGCCGGACGCATCTTCCCCGGCCGGCTCGCCGAACTGGACACCTGGGTGCCGCCGTGGCTCGCACCGGCGCCCCAGCGGGTCCGGCCCGGCGGCGGCACCGCCGGCCGGGGCTCCGCCCTGCTCGCAGCGCACCCCGCCGGTTGCGACGCGCTCGCCGCCCTCCTGGGCTGCGACGGGTCCTGGACGGCGCCGCAGACCCCGGCGGGCTCGGCGCTCCTCGGCCGGCACCCCGAGACGGCCGCCGCCCTGGCGTCCCTGCTCGGCGCCGCCTGAGCGGACGGAGAGCGGACGGAGAGCGGACGGACGCCGACGCTGACGGCGCGGGGGCGGTCCCGCCGGTTACGGACCGCCCCCCGTGCCGTCGCCACCGGCCCACGACACCCGTCAGCGCGCCGACGGGACGAGGACGGTGCGCTCGAACGGGCCGCCGTGCGAGGCGGCGTACGCGACGGCGTCGTTGACCGCGTCGAGGCTGAACGACCGGACCCGTTCGGGGGCGAGGTCCAGGGCGCCCGAGGCGAGCAGCCGGATGATGCCGACGTTCGCCGTGCGCGGGTACATCCACTGGCCGCGCACGGTGACCGAGTTGCGCATGAGCCACGGGTAGGGGAGGGCGAGGTCGTCGCCGCCGAGCATGCCGACACCGCCCATGAGGACCACGCGCCCGTACTCGCGCACGGTCATGGCCGCCGTGCGCGCCACCGAGCTGGGTGCGCTCGGCGGCAGCAGGTCGAGCACCATGTCGATCGGGCCGTCGCCCGCCGCGGCCATCGCCGCGCGGTCGTCGGCCTCGTCCCCGGTGAGCGGGACGGGGCGCACCCGGGGGCCGAACCGGTCGGCGAGGAGGTCGAGCGCGGCCCGGTTGCGGCCGGGGGCGACCACCAGGCCCGCCCCCATCGCCAGCGCGAGCGCGACCGCGCTGCTGCCGAGGTTGCCGGTCGCCCCGCTGACGAGCAGCGTCTCACCGGCCGCGAGCCCGCCGGCCAGCAGCCCGCCGTACGGGATGACGTGCACGCCGAGCGCGGCCCAGCGGGCCGGGTCGTCCCCGGCCGCCGGGGGCAGCGGGTACACGTTCTCCGTCGGGACCCGCATGAGCTCGGCGAAGGACCCGTCGTGCAGGTACCGGGCGAGCCGCGCGCCGCCCTCGCCGCGCGAGCTCCAGCCCTGGAGGGTGATGTCGGGCGTCAGGGCGTCGTCCCGGGAGCGGACCGTGCAGTCGCACCACACCAGGTCGCCGACCCGCAGCCGGGTGGCGTCCGGGCCCACCTGGACGACGCGTGCCACGCCGCCGATGCCGGGCACGACGGGAGGCACGAGGGGGTACTTCCGCTCGCCGCCGAACACCTCGGCCGCGTACGGGGCCACGCAGGCGGCGAGCACCCGGACCACCACCTCGCCGCCGCCGGCCTCGGGGTCGGGTACCTCCCGCACCGTGAGCGGGGCACCGAACCGTGTCAGGACTGCTGCTCGCACGTGTGAGCCTCCATGGTCGTCTTCGTCTTCGTCTGCGGACGCCTTCGTCTTCGGACGTCTCCGTCTTCGGACGTCTCCGTCTTCGGACGTCTCCGTCTTCGGACGTCTCCGTCCGTGCTCGTCGTGATCGACCCTAGGAGCCCGGCGGGCATGCGGGAAGCGACGATCGAGCACGTGTGGTATGCGTATGCGGCATGGACGTCTCCAGTACCGGCCTGCGGGTCCTGCGACAGATCGCGGAGTCCGGCAGCTTCACCGCGGCCGCCACCCGGCTCGGCTACACCCAGTCGGCGGTCTCACGCCAGGCCGCCTCCCTCGAACGGAGCGCGGGCACCGCCCTGTTCGAACGCCGCCCCGACGGAGTGCGGCTCACTCCCGCGGGCCTGACCCTGCTGCGCCACGCCCGGACGATCCTGGACAGCCTGGCCGCGGCCGAGCGCGACCTCACCGGCACCGCCCCGCAGGCCGAACTGCTGCGACTCGGACTGTTCCTGAGCGCGGGCGCGGGCCTCCTGCCCCTTGCGCTCGCCCGCCTCGCGGCAACCGACCCGCAGATCACGGTCACGACCACCGAGGGCGCCACGCCCGCGCTGGTCCGGGCCCTGCGCGCGGGCTCGATCGACCTCGCCGTGCTGTCCTCCCGCCCGCCCCACCGCCCTGTGGACGGCGAGTCGCCGCGCCTGCACGTCGAGACCGTCGCGGACACCGAGCTGCTCCTGGCGGCGCCTTCGACCGGAGGGTTCGCCGGTCGCACCGCGGTGCACGTCGACGAACTGCTCGACGCCCGGTGGATCGCCACTCCCGCGTCCGGCTCCGAGCCGCTGCTCGGCGTCTGGCCCGGCCTGCCCGGCCGGCCGCGCATCGTCCACTCCGCGCGCGACTGGCTGACGAAACTCCACCTGGTCGCCGGCGGCTTCGGGGTGACGACGGTGCCCGCCCGGCTCGCGCCGCTGCTGCCGTCCGGGGTGAGCCTGCTGCGCGTCGAAGGCGCCCCGCCCGAGATCCGCCGGATCCTGGTGGCCCGACTCCCCGGCCGCCCGACCCCGACCGTCACGGCCGTCACCCGGGCTATCGTCGCCACCGCCTGATCCGGGTGGGCACCCCAGCCCCCCGAGCCCCCCGACCCCCGCGAATGTGAACGGACGATGGGGCGCGATGCCCCTCTGCTGCGGGGGTGTTTCGTTCTCATGTCCATGTCCCCTGGTCACTGGCGCTACGACACCAGTCGTACACAGACTCGGATCCGCACGACCGTGCCGTCCGACTCCGTCCGACTCCCAGCTCCAGGAAGTTCTGCCGCCATGCGCACCTCCCTCAGACCCGACGTCCCCCAGGCGCTTCCGCCGCACCTGGTGGGGAGGTGCGCTCCGTGCTCCGGTACGTGACCCGCAGAGCGGCGGGCTGGCTCCTGGTGATCGCCGTGGCCACCAACGCCACCTACTTCCTGGCCAGTTGGTTCCTCGACCCGCGCTCGAACTTCAAGGAACTGCGCCCGGTCCGCACCGAGGAGCAGCTGTCCCGGGCCCTGGCCCCGTACAACCTCGACCCGCACGAACCGCTGCTCCACCGCTGGTGGGACTGGCTGACCGGCGTGGTCCTGCACTTCGACTGGGGCCGTTCCCCGGTCGGGGTCGAGGTGAACGGGGAGATCGGCTACCGCTCCCTGGTCAGCGCCGAGTTGGTGATCGGTGCGACGGTCCTGTCGGTCGTCGTCGGTGTCGCGCTCGCGGTCCACACCGCCTCGCGCCAGTACGGCTGGCGGGACCGGGCGGCCCAGGCCGTGTCCATGGCGCTGTTCAACGTCCCGGTGTCCATCGCCGCCCTCGCACTGGTGCTGCTGGCCATCCGGCTGAACGAGCAGGCCGGCTGGCACTTCCTGTACGTCGCGGGGGAGAACTCGCCCGACGTGGAAGGGTTCTGGGCGACGCTCGGTGACCGGCTGCTGCACCTGATCCTGCCGACGCTGACGCTCACCCTGACGGGGTACGTGGGCTACCACCTCACCCAGCGCTCCCTGCTGCTGGACGTCATCGGCTCCGACTTCGTGCGCACCGCCCGGGCCACCGGGCTCACCCGCGCCCAGGCGATCCGCCGGCACGCCCTGCGCACCGCACTGATCCCCACCGCCCAGTCCGTGGCGTTCAGCATCCCGGCGGTCTTCACCGGCGCGGTCCTCACGGAGACGATCTTCGGCTGGAACGGCATGGGTCAGTACTTCATCCAGACCATCAGCAAGAACGACGTGCACGGCACGGTGGCGACCGCCGCCTTCGCCGCCGCCCTGACGGCGGTCGGCGCGATCCTCGCGGACATCGCCACCGTCCTCCTCGACCCGAGAGTGCGGGTGAACTGAGATGGCCGTCCCCGTGAGCCCCGACGCGACCTCCGAGGGCGCGCTCGCCACGGCAGCCGCACCCGCCACCGGCAGGCCCGACGTGCCCGACGTGCCCGACGGGCGCTACCTGGGCCGGCGCCGCCTCTACCTGCGGCGCTTCCTGCGCAACCGGACCGCCGTCGCCGGCGTGGTGATCTTCCTGCTGCTGGTGCTGTTCAGCGCGCTCGGCGACCTCCTCACCCCGTACGGCTACGCCGACGCCGACTTCTCGGCACTGACCCAGGCCCCCAGCGCCGAGCACTGGTTCGGCACCAACCAGGGCGGCAACGACGTCTACGCCGCCGTCGTGCACGGCCTCCAGCGCTCGCTGGTGATCGCGGTGAGCGTGTCCGTGCTGACCGTCGCCATCGCCGCGGTCGTGGGCGCGGGCGCGGCCTACCTCGGCGGCCGGGTGGAGAAGGCCACCCTCGCCGTCATCCACTTCCTGCTGATCGTGCCCTCCTTCCTCGTCCTCGCCCTGGTCTCGCACCGGCTGGCGGGCGACTGGCGGGTCCTCATCCTGGTCCTGACGGTGTTCGGCTGGATGTCCACCGCGCGCGTGGTCTGGTCGGTGTCGACGTCCCTGCGCGAGCGCGACTACGTGCGCGCCGCCGAGTACATGGGCGTGCGCCCCCTGCGCATCGTGCTGCGCCACATCATCCCGAACCTGGGCTCCCTGCTCATCGTCAACCTCACCCTGGGGGTGGTCTCCACCGTGCTCAGCGAGACCGCCCTGTCGTTCCTCGGCTTCGGCGTGCAGACCCCGGACGTGTCGCTGGGCACGATGCTCGCCGACGGCGCGGGCACCATCACCAGCGCTCCCTGGCTCTTCGCCTTCCCCGCCGGGCTGACCGTCCTGCTCACCGTCTCGATGACCTTCGTCGGCGACGGCCTGCGCGACGCCCTCGACCCCACCTCCACCACCGGCGCGGCAGGAGCCCGACGATGACCTTCGCACCCGCCCGCCGTACCGGGCCCGCAGCGGCTCCCGCGGCCGCCCCGACGGCCGATCCGACACCCGCCCCCGTGGTCGCCTCCGTGCCCGCCCCCGTCCTCTCCGTACGCGACCTGCGCGTCTCCTTCCCCTCCGAGGCCGGCCCGGTGGAGGCCGTGCGCGGCATCGACTTCGACCTGCTGCCCGGGCGCACCCTGGGCATCGTCGGCGAGTCCGGCTCGGGCAAGTCCGCCACCGCCCTCGCCGTCATGGGCCTG
Organism: Kitasatospora sp. NPDC059146; assembly: GCF_042786665.1. Lineage (NCBI taxonomy): Bacteria > Bacillati > Actinomycetota > Actinomycetes > Kitasatosporales > Streptomycetaceae > Kitasatospora > Kitasatospora sp. NPDC059146. The sequence continues at coordinate 22,571 of NZ_JBHZCY010000076.1, forward strand.
CTGCCGCCCACCGCGCGCCTCGGCGGCCGGATCCTGCTGGGTGGCCGCGACCTCGCGGCGATGGACGACAAGGCCCTCTCCCGGGTGCGCGGCAAGGACATCGGCATGGTCTTCCAGGACCCGATGTCCGCGCTCACGCCCATCTACAGCGTCGGCCGGCTGCTCTCCCAGGCCCTGCGCGTGCACCGGGACCTCACGAAGCAGGACGCGTGGGAGCAGGCGGTGGAACTGCTCGACCTGGTCGGTATCCCCGACCCGCGCGAACGCGCCAAGTCCTTCCCGCATGAGTTCTCCGGCGGCATGCGCCAACGCGTCGTCATCGCCCTGGCCATCGCCAACAAGCCCTCGGTCCTCGTCGCCGACGAACCCACCACGGCACTCGACGTCACCGTCCAGGCCCAGATCCTGGACGTGCTGCGCCTGGCCCAGCGCGAGACCGGCGCCGGCCTCGTCCTGATCACCCACGACCTGGGCGTGGTGGCGGGCCACGCCGACGAGGTCGCCGTCATGTACGCGGGGCGGATCGTCGAGCACGCGAGCGTCGACGAGCTCTTCCGCCGCCCCACGATGCCGTACACCGCCCGCCTGCTGGCCAGCGTCCCCACCGTGGACAGCGGCGTCGAACGGCCCCTGATCCCGGTCGGCGGGGAGCCGCCGTCCCTGGTCGGCCTGCCCGGCGGCTGCCCCTTCGCGCCCCGCTGCGCGGTCGCCCAGGACGTGTGCCGGACCACCGAACCGGTCCTGACCGCCCCCGGCCTGACCACCCCTGGCCCGACCACCGTGAGCGGGCAGCAGCACAGCCGTGTCGCCTGCCACCGCGCGCAGGAGATCGCCGACGGAACCCTCGACCCGGCCGGGGAGGCCGCCCTCGTACCGCCGGCCGGCGGCGCCGGGGAGCGGACCGTCGGCGAGGTGGTCCTGCGGGTGGAGGACCTGGTCAAGACGTTCCCCGTCACCAAGGGCGCCCTCCTCAAGCGCCGGGTGGGCACCCTGCACGCCGTCAACCAGGTCAGCTTCGAGGTGCGCGCGGGCGAGACCCTGGCCCTGGTGGGGGAGTCCGGCAGCGGCAAGACCACCACCCTGCGCGAGGTGCTGCGGCTGCGCGCCCCCGAGGGCGGCCGCATCGAGGTGGCCGGCACCGACGTCGCCACCCTCCACGCTGCGGTCCAGGTGCGCGAGCTGCGGCGCGACGTCCAGATCGTCCTCCAGGACCCGACGGACGCCCTCGACCCCCGCCTGACCGTCTTCGACCTGCTGGCCGAACCGCTCCAGGCCGCCGGCGCCGACCGGGCGGCCATCCGCTCCCGGGTCACCCGGCTGCTGGACGTGGTGGGCCTGGACCGCGCCATGGGCGACCGCTTCCCCGCCGCCCTGTCCGGCGGCCAGCGCCAGCGCGTCGGCATCGCCCGTGCCCTGGCCCGGGAGCCGAAGCTGCTGGCCCTGGACGAGCCGCTGTCCGCGCTGGACGTCTCCGTGCAGGCCGAGATCATCAACCTGCTCACCCGGCTCAAGCGCGAACTGGGCCTGGCCTACCTGCTGGTGGCCCACGACCTGGCCGTGGTGCGCTACGTCTCCGACCGCATCGCGGTGATGTACCTCGGGCACATCGTCGAGTCCGGCGCCACCGAGGAGATCTTCGCCCGGCCCCGGCACCCGTACACCAAGGCCCTGCTGTCGGCGATCCCGGTGCCCGACCCGGCACGCGAGCGCCACCGCGAGCGCATCGTCCTCGCGGGCGAGCAGCCCAGTGCCACCCGCCTCCCGGAGGGCTGCGTGTTCGTCGACCGCTGCCCGCTGTACCGGGAGGCCGACGAGGCCGTACGGACCCGCTGCCGCACCGAGCGGCCGGCGACCGCCGCCGCCCCGGACGGCTCCGACCACCAGTACGCCTGCCACGCGGTCTGACCCCGCACCGGCAGCACCCGCCCCTTCCCCTGTTCACCGATCCCACCGATCCCACCGATTCCCACAAGGACATCCCATGCGTCGGAAGCTCGCTCTGCCCCTCGCGCTCGTCGCGGCCGTCACGGTCGCGGCCACCGCGTGCTCCTCCTCGTCCTCCTCCGGTGGTTCCTCCTCCGCCGGAGGCGCCGGGCAGAACGCCAAGAACGCCGCCAAGGTCGCGTCCTCGGTCACCGACTACAACCCGCAGCCGTACGACAACGTCAAGGACGGCGGCACCTACACCACCGCGGGCACCTTCGACGAGCAGGGCAACCCCTTCAACGTCAACGGGACCCTGAACTCCGTGCGGATCTGGTCCTGGTACAACGCCGACGCCATCACCTACTCGCCCACCGGCGAGGTCCAGTACAACCCGGACTACTACAGCGACGTGAAGGTCTCCGTCGAGGGCGGCGACCAGAAGGTCGTCATCACCCTCAACCCCAAGGCCGTGTTCAACGACGGGACCCCCATCGACTGGCGGGCCATCGAGGCCACCTGGAAGGCCAACAACGGCTCGAACAAGGACTACGCGGCCAACTCCACCGACGGCTACGACCGCATCACCTCCGTCACCCGGGGCGCGGACGACAAGCAGGCGGTCATCGCCTTCAAGGGCGTCAACCCCTCCTGGTCGGCGCTGTTCACCACCTTCCTGCACCCCGAGGCCGCCACCGTCGACAACTTCAACAAGGCGTACGTCAAGACGGCCCACCCCGAGTGGGGCACCGGACCGTACACCGTCGGCACCTGGGACGCTCACTCCGGCAACATCACCTTCGTGCGCAACCCCAACTGGTGGGGCAGGAAGGGCAAGCTGGACAAGCGGGTCTACGTCAACCTGGAGAGCGGCGCCTCGATCAACGCCTTCAAGAACGGCGAACTCGACTACACCTCCGCCGTGGACGCGGAGAACCTCAAGCAGGTGAAGGCCGTCAAGGACGCCGAGATCCGCAGCGGCGGCAGCCCCTTCGAGTACTCGCTGTACCTCAACACCAAGTCCCCGCTCCTCGGTGACCTCCAGGTCCGCAAGGCGGTGCAGGAGAGCATCGACCGCCCGCAGATAGCGAAGATCCAGTTCCAGGGCCTGGACTACACCGAGCCGCTGCCCGGCTCCGCCGTGCTCTACAGCTTCCAGCAGGGCTACCAGGACAACGTCGCCGCCGTGTTGAAGTACGCCCCGGACGAGGCCCGGAAGACCCTGGACGCGGCCGGCTGGACGCCCGGTCCGGACGGCATCCGCACCAAGGACGGCAAGCAGCTCGCACTCGGCTACACCCTGCTCGGCGACGACCCGATCGAGAAGGCCACCGCCTCCGCGCTCACCGCGATGCTCAAGGGCGTCGGCGTGAAGCTGGACATCAACAAGGTCTCCTCGAACGACTTCTCCAAGGTGCTCAGCGAGCGCCGCTTCGACCTGTTCATCTCCGGCAACCGCTCGACCGACCCCTTCGGCGCCCGTAACCTGTGCGACTTCTACTGCTCGGACCGCGACTCCAACATCACCGGCGCCGGCACCCCCGAGCTGGACCAGGAGATCCGCGCCACCGGCCAGATCGCCGACCTCGGGCAGCAGATCGAGGCCGTCAACAAGGTCGAGCAGAAGGCCCTCCAGCAGTACGCCTTCCTGCCGCTCTACAGCGGCCCCTCCACCTACGGCATCAAGAAGGGCCTCGCCAACGTCGGCGCCACCATCTTCTACAGCCCGCTGCCCGAGACCATCGGCTGGCAGAAGTAGCAACCCCCACCCGCCTGCGCGTCCACCGCTACCGCTACCGCTACCGCCACGGCTACTGGTCGGCGGTCCCGAAGTGGTGGACGCGCCGGCCCCGGCGCCGGGGCTCCGACGCGGACACGACGCGCCGGATCAGGGCCCCTGCCACACGCTCACCTGGAGGGTGACGTAGGTCGGCGAGTTCTCGTTGACGGACGTCACCTGGACGCCCGCGATCAGTCCCGGCCGTTCGAGGATGCAGAAGACGGACCCGGGCGTGCTGGGCGCACCGGTGATGAACTGGGTCCCCGTGGAGCAGGCCTGGTAGGTCGGCGTGCTCCCGTTCGGCAGGGCGAGCATCCTCTCCGACGTGCCGGCTTCGATCTGCTGCCCTCCCTGGTCCGCCTTCCACGAGATGTCCCCGCTGGAGTTGGTGGCGCCGACGATGTCGGGCTGCGTGGGCTTCTGGGGCCCCAGCGGTGCGTAGTAGAGCGCGGGGAGTTGGAAGCTGTACGACCCGCGCAGTGTCCCGGCGGCGCCGGTCGGCCCGGGTGACACGGGTGACACGGTGGCGGTGTCGGAGACCGAGGGCACCGGAGGCACCGGGGCCGTCGGGGGAGCGGGAGAGGGCGACCTCCACTCGGTCTGCGTCACCGTCACCGTCGGGCTCGGCGTGGCGGCTTGGGTGCCACCGTAGAAGGCCCCGCCGATCGCCGTCACCAGAGCCGCGGCCGCGGTGATGATCCCCGGCAGTGTGGTGAAGAAGGTGACGAAGCGGGTCGGCCCCCCGGGGCCGGTTGGTGAGTCCTGGTCCGACGTCATTTGCGGCCCCCTCGGGCATTGTGATGCACCGTCAGCAACGCGGAGCATAGCCCTCCGGGCGCGTCCGGAAGCCGGCAGTTGCCGATCCGTGACTACCCGCTGTCGCTGCCGTTGCCGCTCTGCCACCTGGCCCGGAACGCGCAGCTCTCCGGTCGCCGGCCGCCCGGATCCGGTCAACTCGGTACCGCGCTCGGCGGAATTCACCGAGATCGCAGGCGGCCGGGTGCCGGTGGACCCTACGCTCGCACGAACACTGTGGCGCGAAGGGGGATGCCGTGGCCCGTGGACCTGTCCGGCGACGCCGGTCGACCGCTGCGCGCCGGGCGCGTCGGCTGCGGCAGGCGCGGGACAACGCGGTGCTGCTGGGCGTGGCGGCCGTGATCGTCCTCGTGCTGCTCTCGGTGGCGGTGCGCTGGCTGGCCCAGCACCTGCTGCTGGTGGCCCTGCTCCTCCTCGCGGGCGCGGGGGCGGGCGTCGCCGTGCTGCGTACGCGCGTCCGGGCGCGGCAGCGCGAGCTGGACACGCGGGCGGCCCAACTGCGGCACATCGGGCCGTTCCTGGCGATGAGCCCGAAGGCGTTCGAGCACGCGCTGGCCGACCTGTGCCGGCGGGACGGCTGCACCAAGGTCTCGGTGGTCGGCGGAGCCGGGGACCTCGCGGCGGACGTGCTGGCCACCACCCCCACCGGACAGCGGATCCTGATCCAGGCCAAGCGCTACGGACCGCGGACGTTCGTCGGCTCCCAGGACGTCCAGCGCGTCAACGGCACCTACCGCGACGTGCACCGCTGCGACCTGGCCGCCGTGGTGACGACCAGCTCGTTCACCAAGGCCGCCGCCGCATTCTGCGCACAGGTCGGCATCCGCGCCGTCGACCGCCGCTCCCTCGCCCGCTGGGCGGAGGGCACGGGCGTCCCACCCTGGGCCTGACCCGCCCGGTCGACGCCGACGACGGCCACGGAGGCCGTCCCCGGACTCACCGCCCGTGACCAGCGCGGGCCGTTGTCAGAGGCGCTTGGCAGGATGATCCCCATGCTCGCCATCCACCCTGACCAGCACCTTGACGACCGGCCCGCGCGGCCCGCTCCCCCCACCGTCCGGGGAGGCTTCGAGGTGCACCTGACCGTCGGGCCCGGCGCGGCCGACGCACTGGCCGCGTGGGCCGACGGTCACGGACTGAAGTTCACCCACATCCTGCTGGAGCGCGGTACGTCGCCCTCGCAGCCGATGCTCACCCTGCGCGCCGACGGCACGCTGGAGGAGGTCGCCGTCCTGACCGCCCGGGTCCGGGGCCGGGCCGAGCGGGCCGGATTCACCGTTCTGCGGGCGAAGATCGAGGCCACGCCGTGGGCGGAGGGTGTCCCGGCCTCGGACGAGGACGCCGCCTCGCACGGGGCCGGGCGCTACTTCGAGCACCACGTCAAGCTGTTGCTGCCGGCTGGGATCCCGGCGGCCGACTCCGCCCGCTTCGCCGAGCTCACCGCACTGGCCGTCCGGCACGGCGCGCACCTGTCGCGCAACCCGCGACGGACGCGCGAGGACGGCCGGCGCGAGTGGTTCGTGACCCAGCGGTGCCGCCTGGTCGGCCTGGACACCGCGGGCCGCCGGTTGGACGCGCTGCTGCGGGACCTCGCCGCCGACGGTCGCGAAGTGGCCTCGGTGGAGCGCGAGTTCGTCGTCGTCGACAGTGACGAGACCCTGGACGCGGGATGGATCACCGAGCCCGGGCACAGCGCCCGGCCGTACGGAGCAGGAGAGTCGACATGACCGAGGACCAGTCCCAGCCCCGACCCGATGCGCCCGTGGCATGGGAGGACCTGCGGTACGGCCCCTGGCGGGGGGTCCTGCTGCCCAAGCAGCCGCCGTCGGAGGACGTCCGGGTGGATCGGGAGCTGCCCAGGAGCCTTCGCCCGATCGACGACGAGACGGTGACCCAGCAGCCGGTCTTCGACCCCGCCCTCGCCGGGTACGCCCGCGCCCTCCGGCCCAGCGAGCCCGCGTTCGCCGACCCCGGGCTCGCCGAACGCTGGCTCACCGCGCGGCGCGAGGCGCTCGACACCGTGCTGTCCGCCGTCGCCGGCTCGCCGTGGGCCGAACACCTGGTGCTGCGCGGAAGCGTCCTGCTGCGGGCCTGGTACGGCGAACAGGCCCGTGAGCCCGGTGACCTGGACTTCGTGGTCCGCCCGGTGGACTGGCAACTGGAGGACGAGCGCACGGAGCGCATGCTCGGCGAACTCGCCACCGCCGCCGAACGCCTCTCGGGCGAGGTGCGGCTGCACGCGGACCAGGCGCTCAGCGACGAGATCTGGACGTACAGCAGGATCCCCGGGCGCAGGCTCGTGCTGCCGTGGTCGGCGCCGGGCGTCCCGGGCGGGAGCGTCCAACTCGACTTCGTCTTCACCGAGCACCTGCCCGTCGCACCGCAGTCCTACCGGCTCCCGGGCGTCACCGGACCGCTGCTCGGCGCGACGCCGGAGCTCTCCCTCGCGTGGAAGCTCCTGTGGCTGGTGTCCGACAACCACCCCCAGGGCAAGGACCTCTACGACGCGGTCCTGCTCTCCCGCACCGCCGAGGTTCCTTACGCGCTGCTGCGGCAGGTCTTCACCCAGTCCGACGAGTCCTGGTCGCGCCGGCCGGTCCTCCCGGAGCAGATCAGCGGACTGGAGGTCGACTGGGAGGAATTCGCCAAGGACCACCCGCAGTTCGCCGAGCCCGTCGAGGAGTACCCGGCCGACCTGCTCGCCGCGCTCCACCCGACCTTCGCCGACCGCGGCGAGTACGCCCTGCGCGCCCGGTGGCTGGCTCCGCTGATCGAGGAACTGCGGGACGTGCTGGCGAGCGAGGGCATGGAGGAGGTCCAGCAACGGATGGCCCGCCTCCACATGCTCCCGGACAACACCCTGGTGATCACCTGCGAACTCCTCGGCGGCGACCTCACCGCTGCCGACCGCGCCGTCGCCGACCACGTCGGAGTCCCGCCGCGCCGGATGACCCACCTCCTCGCGGAGGCCGCCTCGCGCTACGCGGTCGAGCTCGCGCGCGAGAGCCGGGCGAGCGCCGCCGGCTGAGGCCGTCTGTCGGTGCCGGCGGTCATCATCGCGGTCGTCATGATCACCGGATCAGGAGGTCCCCGTTGTCCGCGTTGAACGACTTCGCCACCTGGGAGCCGCTGCTGCGGCTCCTCCGGTCCGCCCACGCGGAGAAGCTCGCCGCACCGGGCGGGTACGTGGCGGGGGTGATCGGTCGCGGTTCGTCCACCGTGCCGTTGAAGTGGCGGAGTCCGGAGCCCGGGCGTGCCAGCCTGCTGTCGGGCTACCAGGCGCAGCATGACGCGATCCGGCGAGTGCGGGCCGTGGTCCCTGACACGGGTTCGGGTGGCGTCGCCTTTACGGTGGAGATCGCACCGGAGGGGAGGGCGGTGCTGCGCCTGTTCGATCTGGGGCCTGCGGCCGGTTCAGGTCCGGGCAACGCCCATCCGAGGGTTCTGGTGCGGGTGGAGGGTGCCGTGCCGGAGCCGTGGCGGCGCCGGCCCGAGCCGGTGCCCGGGGTGCGGTCGGCTCCGTCCGTGGATCCGGAGGCGCTGGAGCGGACGCTGCGCGAGCGGATACCCGGGGCGATCGGTGCGACCGAGGAGGAGATCGCCGCCGCGGAGGCCCGTCTGGGGGTGGCGCGCGCCCCCGTCCTCGCCCTGCCCCGTCTGCGCACCCTCAGCGCTTCCCGGGGGACCCTCGCCGACCCCCGGGAGGTCGGCCGGTTGAGCGGGCTCGAGTTCGTGGCACTCACCCCGGAGGACTGGCGCGTGCTCCTCGACGCGGGGGCCGTCCCGCAGAGCCTGTCGGCGGCTGCCATCACGGTGAACGGGGACCGCGATCCGCGCCGGACCATCGCCCTGGCGAACGAGATCCTGGCCCTCTGGGACCGCCCCCTGATCACGGAGACCGTCGTCCACGGAGACCTCGGGCCCCTGCCGACCAGCGGCCCGGAGTCGACGGCGGGCCGCGGAGGTGAGCCGCAGCCGCTCCGACCGGCGGGGGAGAGGCAGGGGCTGGGGCGTGTCCTGCCCGGTCTCCCGGGCACCCCTGAGCCCGGGCCCGGGCCCGGGCCCGGGGCGGACGGGTAGTCGGGCACGCCTGGGAGCCTGATCCACGACGGCCGACCGGTCCGGACGGCCGATCGGCCCGGGGGCGGTGTCAGGCCAGGAAGGCGCGGAGGAGGGAGGCCGTTGCGGCGAGGTGTTCCTCGGTGGCGCGGCGGGCGGCGGCGCCGTCGCCGGTGAGGATGGCGTGGACCATGGCCCGGTGCTGTTCGGCGGCGTGCTCGATGTTGCGGTCCAGCATGGGGATCGCGTTGAGCAGGTCGTTGAGGCGCATCCTGGCCTCGGCGATGGCCGCGGCGAGGGCGGGGGAGCCGGTGAGCTCGCCGATGGCGAGGTGGAAGCGGGAGTCCAGCTGGCGGTACTGCTCGGCGGGGGCCGCGTCCAGCTCGGTGAGCCGGTCCTCCAGGTGGGCGCGCTGTTCGGGGGAGAGGGGGCGCCGGGCGGCGGCCTCGGCGGCGCCGACCTCCAGGACCTGCCGGTAGGTCAGGGCGTCCTCCAGGGCGCCGCCGAGGTCGCGGGCGGCGCGACGCAGGTCGGCGACGTCCGGTTCGGGCATCCGGTAGGTGACGAAGGTGCCGCCGTAGCGGCCGCGGCGGGGTTCGACGCAGTCGGCCTGCTGGAGCGTGCGGAGTGCCTCGCGCAGGGTCTCGCGGCTGACGCCGAGCCGGGCGGCGAGGTCGCGTTCGGCGGGCAGTCGGTCGCCGGGGCGGAAGACGCCGAGCTTGATCGCCTGGAGCAGCCGTTCGACGGTCTCCTCGAAGGCGTTGCCGGTCCGGATCGGGCGGAAGATCGCCCCGGCCTCCCAGTCGAGCCGTGCCTGCTCACGTGTTACGTCCACGTCCACGCCGGAATCGTACCTGCGATCGGATCTCCCGCACTCGTTCCCGTCCCGCCCTTGACGTGGCCACCGTCCAGCCGGAACGATGCTGCTCACCCACCCAATGGTCTGACTTTAGACCATTGAAGAGCCGTCCGACCGTCGAACCCGCCTGGGCGGGTGCGCCACGCCGCCGTGGTCGCGCGCACCCCGGCACACCCTCAACCCCCAGGGGTGCCCATGACCGACGCACGCTCACCCGACCACCCTGGCCCCGCCGTGTTTCCGGTGGATTCCTCCCCCGTTTCCGCTGACGGATCCCTCGCGCCCGCCGAGGAATCCCCCGTTCCCGCCGAGGGATCCCCGGTCTCCGCCGACGAACAACGCCTCCGCGAGCTGGGCTACACCCAGGAGCTGGCCCGCTCGATGTCGGGCTTCTCCAACTTCGCCGTCTCCTTCTCCATCGTCTCGGTGCTGTCCGGCTGCCTGACCCTCTACGGGACGGGCATGAAGACCGGCGGCCCGGCCCTGATCATCTGGGGCTGGCCGGTGGTCGGCCTGCTGACGCTCTGCGTCGGCCTCGCGATGGCCGAGATCTGCTCCAGCTACCCGACGGCCGGCGGGCTCTACTACTGGTCCGCGAAGCTGACCCGCAGCCGTGGCAGCGGCCCGGCCTGGAGCTGGTTCACCGGCTGGTTCAACTTCCTCGGCCAGGTCGCGGTGACCGCCAGCGTCGACTACGGCGCCGCCTTCTTCACCAACGCGTTCCTCGAACTGCGCTTCGGCGTCGCGGCCACCCCCGCGCACACCATGGAGATCTTCGCGGTCATCCTGCTGGCGCACGGCCTGCTCAACACCTTCGGGGTGCGCCTGGTCGCCGTCCTCAACAGCGTCTCCGTGTGGTGGCACCTGGTCGGCGTCGCGATCATCGTCGGCGCGCTCGCGCTGCTCCCCGAGCGGCACGCCTCCGCCTCCTTCGTGCTCACCGAGTTCGTCAACCGGACCGGCTTCCACAGCCAGTTCTACGTCGCGATGCTCGGCCTGCTGATGGCCCAGTACACCCTCACCGGCTACGACGCCTCCGCGCACATGACCGAGGAGACCCAGGACGCGGCCCGCTCCGGCCCGCGCGGCATCGTCAACGCGATCACCGTCTCCCTGGTGGCGGGCTGGATCCTGCTGCTCGGCATCACCTTCGCGATCCGCGACTACGACGGCGCGCTCAACAGCGACACCCAGGTCCCGCCCGCGCAGATCTTCATCGACGCGATCGGCTCCGGCGGCGCCCAGTTCCTGCTGCTCATCGTCATCGGCGCCCAGTTCTTCTGCGGCATGGCCTCCGTCACCGCCAACTCCCGCATGATCTACGCCTTCTCCCGCGACGGCGCGCTGCCCGGCTCCCGGCTCTGGCACCGCATCTCCCCGCGCACCCAGACCCCGACCAACGCGGTCTGGCTGGCCACCGGCGGCGCCCTGCTGCTCGGACTGCCCGCGCTCTGGAACAACACCGCCTACACGGCCGTGACCTCGATCTCCGTGATCGGCCTCTACATCTCCTACGTCATCCCGGTGTACCTGCGGCTGCGCCAGGGCGAGGACTTCCCGCGCGGCCCCTGGCACCTGGGCCGCTGGAGCCGGCCGATCGGCGTCGTCGCCGTCGTCTGGACGGCGGTGATCACCGTCCTGTTCATGCTGCCCACCGCCAGCCCGATCACCGTCGACAGCTTCAACTACACCCCGGTCGCCGTGGCCGTCGTGGTCGGCTTCGCGGGCGTCTGGTGGCTCGCCTCCGCCCGGAACTGGTTCACCGGGCCGCACGTCGGCGCTGCGCCGTCCGCGATGTCCCCGCTGTCGGGCCTCGACACACCGCACGTCCTCGACACACCGCACGTCCACGGCACCCCGTCCGCCCCCGGCACCCGGGACACCGAACAGGAGACCCGATGACCACCCCCCGGCTCACCCTCGACGAGCTGCGCACCCTCGTCGCCGACGGGTCCGTCGACACCGTCGTGCTCGCCATGACCGACATGCAGGGCCGCCTCCAGGGCAAGCGCGTCGCCGCCCAGTACTTCCTCGACGACGTCGTGACCGGCGCCGCGGAGGGCTGCGGCTACCTGCTGGCCGTCGACGTCGACATGAACACCGTCGACGGCTACGAGGTCTCCTCCTGGGAGAACGGCTACGGCGACCTGACGCTGCGCCCCGACCTCGCCACCCTGCGGTCCGTCCCCTGGCACCCGGCCACCGTCATGGTCCAGTGCGACGTCGTCCAGCACGACGGCACCCCGGTCGCCGTCTCCCCGCGCCAGGTCCTCCAGCGCCAGCTCGACCGCCTGGCCGGCTACGGCTGGCAGGCCCAGGCCGCCACCGAGCTGGAGTTCATCGTCTTCCGGGACAGCTACGAACAGGCCTGGGACAAGGACTACACCCGGCTCACCCCGGCCAACCAGTACAACGTCGACTACTCCATCCTCGGCACCGGGCGCATCGAGCCGCTCCTGCGCCGCCTGCGCAACGGCATGGCCGGCGCCGGCCTCACCGTCGAGTCCGCCAAGGGCGAGTGCAACCTCGGCCAGCACGAGATCGCCTTCAAGTACGCCGACGCCCTCACCACCTGCGACAACCACGCCGTCTACAAGACCGGCGCCAAGGAGATCGCCGCCCAGGAGGGCTGCAGCCTCACGTTCATGGCGAAGTACGACGAACGCGAGGGCAACTCCTGCCACATCCACCTGAGCCTGCGCGACGAGCAGGGCGCCCCGGTGTTCGCCGGCGACCGCCCGTACGGCTTCTCCCGCACCATGGAGCACTTCCTCGCCGGCCAGCTCGCCTGTCTCGCCGACTTCGCCCTGCTGTTCGCCCCCACCGTCAACTCCTACAAGCGCTACGTCCCCGGCAGCTTCGCGCCCACCGCCATCGCCTGGGGCCGCGACAACCGCACCTGCGCCCTGCGCGTCGTCGGGCACGGGCAGTCGCTGCGCTTCGAGAACCGCGTCCCCGGCGGGGACGTCAACCCCTACCTCGCGGTCGCCGCCCTGATCGCCGCCGGACTGCACGGCGTCGAGCAACAGCTCGAACTACAGCCGGAGTTCACCGGCAACGCCTACGCCTCCGACGCACCCCGGGTGCCCGCCACCCTGCGCGACGCGGTCGACGCCTTCGAGCGCAGCGCCGTCGCCACCGAGGCCTTCGGCAAGGACGTCGTCCGGCACTACACCCACGCCGGGCGCACCGAACTCGCCTCCTACCAAAGGGCGGTGACCGACTGGGAGCGGCGCCGCGGATTCGAGCGGCTGTGACCCACGAGGACCGCCGACCGCCCCTCATCGGCATCAGCAGCTACCAGGACGCCGCCGCCTGGTCGGTCTGGAACCAGCGCGCCTCGCTCGTGCCCCAGACGTACGTCGACAGCGTCGTCCGCGCGGGCGGGATCCCGGTGCTGCTGCCGCCCCAGCCCGGCGGGGCCGGCCACCTGCTCGACGCCCTCGACGGACTCGTCCTCGCCGGCGGACCGGACGTCGACCCGGCCCGCTACGCGGCGGCCCCCGATCCGCGCACCGGCGCGCCCCACCACGCCCGCGACGACTGGGAGAGCCGGCTGCTGCGGGCCGCCCTCGCCCGGGACCTGCCGGTGCTCGGGGTCTGCCGCGGCATGCAGCTGCTCAACGTCGAACTCGGCGGCACCCTCGTCCAGCACCTGCCCGACGACAGCCACCAGCGCGTCCCCGCCCGCTTCGTCCGCCACCGGGTGGACGTCGTCGACGGCAGTCGGCTCGCCGCCGTGCTGGGGCCCGCCACCGAGGTCTCCTGCTACCACCACCAGGCCGTCGACCGGATCGGCAGCGGACTCCAGGTCACCGCGCACAGTGCCGATGGAACGGTCGAGGCGCTCGAACTGCCCGGTCACCGCTTCGCCCTGGGCGTCCAGTGGCACCCGGAGACCGACCCCGACGACCTGCGCCTGTTCCACACCTTCATCAACGCCGCCCGGACAGCCGGCCGGACCACCGGCCGGACCGGCGGCCCGCCCGCCGGCCGAGGCACCAGCCAGAGGGAGAGCCCCCGATGACCGAACCGGACCTCTTCGAGGTCGTCAACCCCGCCACCGAGGAGGTGATCACCACCGTCGAACTGGCCGGCCTCGCCGAGACCGACGCCGCCGTCGCCCGCGCCCGCGCCGCCTTCGACACCTGGCGCCGGGTGGCCCCCGCCGACCGCGCCCGGCTGCTGCGCGCCTTCGCCGCCGCCGTCGACGCCGACCGCGAGCACCTCGCCGCCCTGGAGGTCGCCAACGCCGGCCACACCATCGGCAACGCCCGCTGGGAGGCGGGCAATGCGCGGGACGTCATCGAGTACTACGCCGCCGCCCCCGAGCGGCTGTTCGGCCGGCAGATCCCCGTCGCCGGCGGCATCGACGTCACCTTCCAGGAACCGATCGGCGTCGTCGGGGTCATCGTGCCCTGGAACTTCCCGATGCCGATCGCCGCCTGGGCCCTCGCCCCGGCGCTCGCCGCCGGCAACACCGTCATCGTCAAACCGGCCGAGCTCACCCCGCTCACCGCGCTGCGCCTGGCCGAACTCGCCCTGGCGGCCGGCATCCCCGAGGGCGTGCTCCAGGTCCTGCCCGGCCGCGGACCGGTCGTCGGCGGGCGCTTCGTCACCCACCCCGACGTGCGCAAGGTCGTCTTCACCGGCTCGACCGGGGTCGGCAAGGGGATCATGGCGGGCTGCGCCGCCCAGGTGAAGCCCGTCACCCTCGAACTCGGCGGCAAGAGCGCCAACATCGTCTTCGCCGACGCCGACCTCGCCAAGGCCGCCGCGACCGCGCCCTACGCCGTCTTCGACAACGCCGGCCAGGACTGCTGCGCCCGCTCCCGGATCCTGGTCGAGGCCTCCGCCTTCGACGACTTCATGGCACTCCTGGAGCCGGCCGTGCGCGGCGTGCGGGTCGGCGACCCGGCCGACGAGAAGACCGAGATGGGCCCGCTGATCTCGGCCGCCCACCGCGAGCGGGTCGCCTCGTACGTCCCGGACGCCTCGGCCGTCGCCATCCGGGGCAACGCCCCCGACGGGCCCGGCTTCTGGTACCCGCCGACCGTCCTCGCGCCCGTGCGGCACGACGACCGCGCCTTCACCGAGGAGATCTTCGGCCCGGTCGTCGCCGTCGTCCCGTTCCGCGACGAGGAGGACGCACTGCGGATCGCCAACGCCACCGAGTACGGCCTGTCCGGCTCCATCTGGACCAGGGACCTCGGCCGCGCGCTTCGCGTCTCGCGCGGCGTCGAGGCCGGCAACCTCTCCGTCAACTCGCACTCCTCGGTGCGCTACACCACGCCGTTCGGCGGCTTCAAGCAGTCCGGCCTCGGCCGCGAGCTCGGCCCGGACGCCCTCGACGCCTTCACCCAGACCAAGAACGTCTTCATCTCCACGGAGGAATGATCACCATGACCCAGCGACTCGACGGCCGCGTGGCCGTGATCACCGGCGCCGGCAGCGGCATCGGCCTGGCGACCGCCCGCCGCTTCGCCGCCGAGGGCGCGAAGGTGGTCTGCGTCGACCTCGACGCCGAGACCGGCGCCAAGGCCGCGAACGAGGTCGGCGGCCTGTTCATCCAGGCCGACGTCACCGACGAGGCCGCAGTCCGCGACCTCTTCCAGCGGACCGTCGACGAGTACGGCCGCCTCGACATCACCTTCAACAACGCGGGCATCTCCCCGCCGGACGACGACTCCATCCTCACCACCGGCCTGGAGGCCTGGAAGCGCGTCCAGGAGGTCAACCTCACCAGCGTCTACCTGTGCTGCAAGTACGCGATCCCGCACATGCAGCGCCAGGGCAAGGGCTCGATCATCAACACGGCGTCGTTCGTCGCCGTGATGGGCGCGGCCACCTCGCAGATCTCCTACAGCGCCTCCAAGGGCGGCGTGCTGGCCATGTCGCGCGAGCTGGGCGTGCAGTTCGCCCGCGAGGGCGTCCGGGTCAACGCCCTGTGCCCGGGCCCGGTGAACACCCCGCTGCTCCAGGAGCTCTTCGCCAAGGACCCGGAGCGCGCCGCCCGCCGCCTGGTGCACATCCCGCTGGGCCGCTTCGCCGAGCCCGAGGAGATCGCCGCCGCGGTGGCCTTCCTCGCCTCCGACGACTCCTCGTTCATGACCGCCAACACCTTCCTCGTCGACGGCGGCATCTCCGGCGCGTACGTGACCCCGCACTAGCGGGGCGCCGCCCTCGGGACTCCGGACCCCGGGGGTCGGACCCCGGGATCCCGGATCCCGGCTCCGGGTGCCTGACTCCGGATTCCGCTGCGCCCGTGCCGCGAATCGTGAAGACTGGGTGAAGTTCCCGTGCGCCGAACGGTGTGGCGCACGGGAACTCTCCATGCGAAACATGACACAGCATCAGCACAGTGCCATTCCGCGGAAGTCCACGAGACGAGGAACGCACGTCATGAGCATCGGCACCCGAGCCCTGCGGTCCGCAGCCGCCACCACCGTCGCCCTGGCCGCCGTCGGCGCCCTCGCGCTGGGTACGGCCGGCAGCGCGACGGCCGACACCGATCCGGCGGCCGGCGTGGCCGTCGACCTGCCCCTGCCGCCCGGCGCCGTCGGGAGCGATCCCGCAGCGGTCAACGACGACGGGGTGATCGTCGGCTACGTCACCGATCCGCAGAACCAGGACCGTCCGGTCCGCTGGAACGCGGACCTCAGCGCCACGACACTCCCCCTGCTGCCCGGGGACCCGAGCGGCCGCGCCGTGGCCGTCGCCGCCGACGGTGCCGCCGTCGGCTACTCGGGGAACCACACGGTGCGCTGGGCCCCCGACGGCACGGTCTCCGTACTGCCGCTGCTGCCCGCGGACACCGGCGGCTGGGGCTACATCTACGCGATGAGCCGCACCGGTACGGCGGTCGGGCACTCCGCGGCCGGGACGGCCTCCCACGCGGTGAAGTGGGGCCCGGACGGCCGGGCCGTCCCGCTCGCCCCGCTGAGCGGGGACGTCAACAGCACCGCCGTCTCGGTCAACGCCTCGGGCGCGGTGGCCGGCCTGTCCTACTCGGCCTCCGGCGTCGCCCACCCCGTGAAGTGGAGCCCGGACGGCACCCCCACCGCGCTCGACCCGGCCTCGGCCTACCGCGGCGTCTGGGTCGTCCAGATCAACGACGCCGGCACCGTGCTCGGGAAGGGCACGCCGACCGGCGCCGCGAACGACCAGTGGCGCTCCATGACCTGGAACGCCGACGGCACCGTCACGGACCTGGGCCGGCACTCCACGGCGACGGCCCTCAACGCCGGCGGCACGGTCGTCGGCAAGCAGGGCGGGGCGGACGGCATCGACTACACCGCCACGAGCTGGAGCCCGGCCGGCACCGCCACGACGATCGGCGCCGACTACGAGTACACGACGGCCGTCGCCGTCAACGACGCCGGCGTCTCCGTCGGGTACACCGGGACGAAGGTGCCGCAGGCGCAGGAGCGCCACGCCCTCCGCTGGGGCGCCGACGGGGCCCTGACGGAACTGGACGTGGCACCGGAGGGCTACTCCTACCCCGTGGCCGTCAACAACGCCGGCCTGGCGGTCGGGGTCCGGATCGGCTCCTCGGCGTCGACCGGTTCGACGCGGGTGGCGGTGATCTGGCGGCCGTAGCCGCCGCCGGGGGGGCGGGGACGAGGGTCAGGGCCTGGGGCCGGGGGCGTGCAGCCTCCGGCCCCGACCCTTGTAAAGAGTTCTTTCTAAAGATAGCTTTACATGCATGCCCGAGGAGAACTCACCGCGTTCCATCCGCCTCACCGACCCCCGCGCCCTGCGCGCCTACGCCCACCCGACCCGGCTGGTGCTGGTCGGCCTGCTGCGCCGGGACGGCCCGATGACGGCCACCCAGGCCGCCGAAGCCACCGGCGAGAGCGTCGCCAGCTGCTCCTTCCACCTGCGGCAGCTGGCGAAGTACGGCCTGGTGGAGGAGGCCGGGGGCGGGCGGGGGCGGGAGAAGCCGTGGCAGGCTACCGCCATGTTCACCAGCTGGGACTCCGGCGCCATCGCGGACCCGGCGGCGGCCGCCGCCACGGAGGCGCTCCAACTGGCCATCGCCGAGCGCTACTTCGAGCTCACCACGCGCTGGGTCCAAGGGCAGGCCCAGGAGCCGGCCGAGTGGCGGCAGGCCGCGCAGTTCGGCGACACCCTCCTGCACCTGACGGCAGCCGAGCTGGAGGAGTTGGGCGGGCGGATCCAGGACCTGATGCGGCCCTACCTGGAACGGCTCGACGACGCGGGCAAGCGCCCCGAGGGCTCCCGGCCGGTCACCGTGCTGCAACTGGCCTTCCCCACCCGCGCCGACGGCCGGAGCGAGCAGGAGCCGACCCCGTGACCGCGCCCGCCCCCGACCGGCCCGCCCCCGACCGGGCACCGGCGGCACCCGACCGGACCCCCGCCGGGACGCGGATGCGCTGGTTGCCGGTCCTGCTCCGGGAACGGGCCTTCCGCCGCTACTGGACCGGTCAGACGATATCCGGCCTCGGCGACCAGATCTCCTCCCTCGCGATACCGCTCGTCGCGGTCCTCGCCGTGCACGCCGACGCCCTCCAGATGGGCTACCTCGCCGCCGCGACCTGGCTGCCGAACCTACTCTTCGCGCTCCACGCGGGCGTCTGGGCCGACCGCCGCAGCCACCGGCGCCGGGTCATGATCGCCGCCGACCTCGGCCGGTTCGCCCTCGTCGCCACCATCCCGCTGGCCTACGCCTTCGACGCGCTCACCCTCGCCCAGCTGTACGCGGTGGCCCTGACGGCCGGGACCCTCTCGGTCCTCTTCGACGTCTGCGACGCACCGCTGTTCAACGCCCTCGTCCCGCCCGACCGGTACGTCGAGGGGCACTCGCTGGTCAGCGGCAGCCGCGCCATGGCCCAGGTGGCCGGGCCGAGCATCGGCGGAGTGCTGGTGCAGGTCCTCTCCGCGCCGCTCGCCCTGCTGGCCGACGCGCTCTCCTACGCCGCCTCGGCCTTCGCGCTGTCCCGCATCGCCCCCGCCGAACCCCCGGCGGAACGCAAGGCCCGCGGCCAACTCGCCGAAGGCGCACGGTTCATGCTCGGGTCGCCGATGATGCGCGCCTCGCTCGCCGCCACCGCCACCGCCAACTTCTTCACCTTCATGCTGACCGCCCTGCTCGTGCTGTACGCCACCACCGTGCTGCGCCTCGACCCCGGCCTGCTCGGCGCGGTGCTGGGCGCCGGGGCCGTCGGCGGACTCCTGGGGGCCCTCTGCGCCACCGCCGTCACCAGGCGCATAGGCGTCGGGCCGACCTTCATCCTCGGCACCGCCCTCTACCCCGCCTCCCTGCTGCTGATCCCCGCCGCGCACGGGACCACCCCCGTCGTCCTCGCGCTTCTCTTCGCGGCCGAGTTCGGCGCCGGACTCGGAGTGATGTGGCTGGACGTCGCCGGGGCCTCCATCTTCGCCGCGATCATCCCGGACAACCTACGCTCCCGCGTCTTCGGCGCCTACCGCTGCGTCAACTTCGGTACCCGCCCGCTCGGTTCCCTCGTCGGCGGCGCCCTCGCCGCCACCATCGGCCTGCGCCCCACCCTGTGGGTGGCCGCCATCGGCGCCCTCACCTCCGTCCTCTGGCTCCTGCCCTCCCCGATCCGCCGACTCCGCGACCTGCCCACCCCGGCCGGCCAGGGTGAGGGCATGTCAGACTCGCCCTGAGGGCGGCCGCCGAGCCCGCGGCGGCGACGGGGGCGTCGAGCCGTCAGGCGGGCCCGACGGTGACCGTGCAGAGGCGCTTGGTGGCCCGGGTCAGGGCCACGTACAGGTCCCGCTCCCCGCCGGGGCGGGCCGTGACGATCTCCTCGGGGTGCAGCACGACGACCCCGTCGAACTCCAGGCCGCGCGCCTCGGACGCCGGCACGATCCGCGCGTGGTCGGCGACGCCCCGGGCCGTCAGCTCGCCCACCCTGGCGTCCGCGCAGACCACTCCTAGGAGCTCGCCCGGGTGCGCGGCGCCCTGGGCGCGGAGCTCCTGGACGACGGCGGTGGCCAGCTCGTCCGCCGGCGCGGTCACGGTGCGGGGGAGCTCACCGCTGCGCAGTGAGCGGGTGGGCCGCTGGTCCGGGGCG
Source organism: Kitasatospora sp. NPDC059146 (assembly GCF_042786665.1). NCBI lineage: Bacteria > Bacillati > Actinomycetota > Actinomycetes > Kitasatosporales > Streptomycetaceae > Kitasatospora > Kitasatospora sp. NPDC059146. The sequence goes on from NZ_JBHZCY010000076.1 coordinate 42,072, forward strand.
ATCCGGGCCAGCAGGTCCCGGACGCTCTCCAGGATCTCCTGGGTGGTGCGGTAACTCACGGTCAGGTCGTGCAGCTTGAACCGCGGTCCGACGTGGGGGCTCAGCGCCTCCTTCCAGTCGCGCGCCGTCGCGACCGGGCCCGCCTGGGCGAAGTCGCCCACCAGCGTCATCGCCCGCGCCGGGCAGCGGCGGACGATCATCCGCCACTGCATGGCGGTCAGTTCCTGCGCCTCGTCGACGACGACGTGCCCGTACGTCCGCTCGGGCGGGCCGTCGACCAGGCTCGCGGCCTCGTCCAGCAACGGCCCATCGGCGTCGGTCCACGGGCCGTCCGGGTCGCGGAGCAGCAGGGACCGCTCCGGCGCGGTGAGGTGGGGCAGGTGTGCGGCGAGCGCGTCGGCGTCCGTCAGGAGCGCGTTCACGAGGTCACCGGGGACCAGCCGCGGCCACAGCAGCTCGACCGCCCGGTCCACACCGGCATCGTCGAGGAGATCGGCCCGGACGGCGTCCAGGTCCAGTTCGTGGGCCGGACCGGGGTCGGCCGCACCTTCGGCGCGGTTGCGGCCCGCCCCCGTGAACTTGTCGAGGTCCAGGCCCGTCATCGCGGCGGCATCGGCGTCGATCTGCTCCAGGAGGTCGCCCATGTCCCGTTGCATCGCGTCGGTGACGGCGTCGACCAGGAGCTCCGTGAACACCCGGCGCGCGGGGTTGTGCCCCGGTACGGCCGCGACGGCGGCGTCGCGTGCCGTGGCGACCTCCTCGGCGGACAGGTGGACCACCTCCCGTCCGACCCGCACCGTGAAGTCACCGGCGGGGGCCTGGCGGGCGCGCAGCAGGCCGGCCAGGGCGTCGGCGAGGTCGGTGCCGCCCTTGAGGCGCGCGGTGTCGAACCGGTCCACCGCGTCCGTGGGTACCCCGGCCAGCTCCCGGCAGGTCGCCAGGACGACGTCGTTCTCGCCGAGGGAGGGAAGGACCTGGGAGATGTAGTCGAGGAACCGGGCGTTCGGGCCCAGCACCAGGACACCCTCCTCCGCGGCCCGCGGGAACGCGTACAGGACGTAGGCCGCCCGGTGCAGGGCGACCACCGTCTTGCCGGTGCCGGGCCCGCCCTGCACCACGGTCACCCCTCGGTGGGGGGAACGGACGATCTCGTCCTGCTCGGCCTGCAGCGTCGCGACGGCCGCGTGCATCCGGCCCGTACGCCGTGCCGACAGGGCCTCCGTCAACGGGCCGTCGCCGACGACGTCCTCGTCGGTCGGGGCGCTCCCGTCCAGCAGTTCGTCGTTCACCGAGACGACCGTGCGCTCCTCCAGACGCAGGTGCCGGCGCCGCCGCAGGCCCATCGGGTGGACCGGCGTCGCCTCGTAGAAGGGCCGCGCCGCGTTCGCGCGCCAGTCCACGAGCAGGGGCAGCTCGTCCTCCTCCGTGTGCAGCCCGATCCGCCCGATGCGCAGGGCCGTGCCGTCCGCCCAGTCGATCCGCCCGAAGACCAGCCCCCGTTCGGCACCCTCCAGCCGGCCGATCTCCTTGGCCAGCCGCTCGGCGGCGATTTCCCGCTCGTACGCCTCACCGGCGCCGTCCGCCGGGGCATTCAGCACACGCGCCCGCTGCGCCCGCGCCTCGGAAAGGCGCCCGGCGAGGAACTCGTACAGGGAGGACACATAATCCCGCTCCGCGTCAACTGCGAGCGTGGAAGGGTCATTCGTCGTCTTCGACAACTTCGGCAACAGGGGGCTCCTTCGATTCGAGTCATACCATACGGTCGGATTTCCTCGAAGGTAAGTCTTGACTTGTACGGTGCAGACATGTCCCTGTGACTGAATTCCATTACTTTGTCAATCGCCAATTAGGTATCCGGAAAAGGGGAATTCGGGAGCATTCTCGCGACCCTGGTCGACCTCCTGGGCAAACCGATCGCCGAGGCGGACGCCCTCTGCATCCCCACCGCCGGACACGGGGGCCCGTACGGGGATCCGCACGGGCCATGGCGTTTCATCAGTGGGCAGTCCCCCAATCCCATGACCGAGTTGGGGTGGAAGTCGGTGGGCGTACTGGAGCTCACCGCCCTGCCCGGCATCGACACGGAATGCTGGGTTTCCTGGGTCCGCGAGGCGGACGCCCTTCTTGTCAACGGCGGCGACGCGCCCGGCCCCTGACCCCCGGCTCGGAGACGCTGGGGCCGGAGGCCAGGGGATTTCAGGGAATGTCGTGGGCTTCGGTGTCGGCGGCCGCGATGACTGCGGTCAGGAGGCCGGGGAAGCGTTGTTCGAGTTCCTCGGTGCGGAGGGTGTTCATC
>NZ_JBHZCY010000077.1:0-44294 GCF_042786665.1 Kitasatospora sp. NPDC059146
TCGCCGTGACCACCACCGGTTTCGGTGCCACCGTGCTCGACACCGTCGACCACGTCCGCACCCGGGCCGCGCGGATCGCCACCGGCGGGGACATCAGCGTCTCCCTGCCCGACTACGCCACCCTCACCGAGTCCTTCACCAAGGCCGCCGACACCCTGCCCGGCGTCCACGCCTCCACCGCGGTCTGGGTCGACAAGGTCCGGGTCCTCGCCGCCGACCAGACCTACACCGACGCCTACCTGGTGATGGTGGTCGACCCGGCGGCCTACGCCGAGATCTCCCGGACCCTCGGGATCGGCGAGTTCGACCCGGCGAGGCTGGCCGCCGCCCCCGGCGGCCGGGACACCCCGGTGCCCGCCCTGGTCAGCCGCGACCTGGCCAAGCGCCTGACCGCCACCGGGGCGTCCCAGGTGCGCACGGCCAACGGCAACGACCTGCGCCTCGGCGTCGCCGCGACCGTCGGCGCCACCGCCGCCCTGCCCGACCCCGGCGCGCCCTTCGCCGTGGTGGCCGCGGGCCCCGCCTGGGAGCGCCTGCCGGACACCCGGCGGGTGAACAGGTGGTTCGCCGTCGGCGGCGTGGATCCCGAGGCCGTCCGGACGGCGCTGCGCGGCAACGGCGGTGCCCAGCCGGTCGGCATGGCCAAGCTGGTCGCGGACGAGGCAACGGCCGTCGGCAAGGACGCGCACGGCCTGCCCGCCGGTTACGTCGTGCACAGCAGCCGGGACACCGCGGCCGCCCTGGCCGACGATCCGTTGCAGCACGCCGCCGAGCGGCTGTTCTGGTACGCGGCCGCCGCCGGAGCCGGCTACGCCCTGCTCGCCGTCCTGCTGACGCTGTTCCGCGCCGCACCCGACCGCACCGCCGTCCTCGCCCGCCTGCGCACCATGGGCCTGCGCCCCCGCCAAGGACTCGCACTGATCATCACCGAGGCACTGCCGCAGACCCTCGCGGCCGCCGTCGGCGGCGGCCTGGCCGCCCTCGCGGCCGTCGCCCTGCTCGGCGGCGCCTTCGACATCTCCACCCTCGTCGGCGCCGAGGTCGGCGACGCCATCACCCCCGTCCTGCTCCCCGTCCTGCTGCCCACCACCGGCCTCGCCCTGCTGGTCGGCCTCGGCATCGTCCTGGAGACCCTCATCGCCGGCCGACGCCAGATCGCCACCGAACTCCGCGCCGGGGAACAGGCATGATCCCCGGTCGGGTGGTCGAGGAGGCACCGGGCAGCCCCGGCCTCCCGCCTCCCGTGAAGATCGCGTCGAACTTCCTGTTCGCAGACGACGCACCGGAGTAGCCTGCGACCCGTGAACGAACTGGTGTTCCGGGGCAAGGACTTGTTCCGCCCCTCCAAGTCCCGTCTGGTCGGCGCGCTCGCCTTCCTCGTCCTCATGGTGTCCGTCGGGATGATGCGCTCCGGGCCGGTGTTCGTGGCCTGGTCGCTCGGCACCGTCGTGGTGCTGTTCGTGCCGGTCTTCTACAGCTCGTGGCGAGGCTGGAGCCGGGTCGGGCCCGAGGGCGTGACGATCTGCTGGGGGTTCGGGGCCGGGCGCACCTACTCCTGGGCGGAGATCCGCTGGGTCGACGTCCGCACCACCGCGTCCAGCGGCCCGTACGCCGGCTCAGGACCGACCCGCGCGGCGCGGATCTTCACCACGGGCGGGCGCCGGCGCTCGCTGCCGGGCCTGTCCTGGAGCCCGCTGTACCCGACCGAGGACTTCGACGTGAACGTCCGGCGGCTGCGCACCTGGTGGGAGTCCAGCACCGAGGAGGCGCAGCGGGTCGAGCCCGGGAAGCAGTTCCGGGACCGGCTGACGCCGACCGCGGTCGCGATCGTCGCCGTCGTCCTGATCATGGTGGTCGGCTGGTTCGTGATCGCCTCGCGGTACTGACCGCCGTCCGCCGCAGCACAGTTGAGCGGGTGCGCTCCCGGCCGGGCCGGGGGCGCACCCGCTGTCGTGCGTCCGGGGGTCAGCGGCGCAGCCCGTCCAGCAGGGTGAGGACGTCCTCGACCGAGCCCGCGGGGTCGGTGACGGGGTAGAGCACGCCGCGCACGGTGCGGCCGGCGTCGAGGACCAGGGTGAGCCGTTTGAGGCGTTCGACGCCCGCGGCGCGGAAGGTGGGCAGCCGAAGCCCGGCGGCGAGTTCCAGGCCGGCGTCGGAGAGCAGCGGGAACGGGATCCGGGCGTGCTCGGCGAAGGCCGCCAGCTGGTCCGGGCGTTGGGTGCTGACGCCGTGGACGACGGTGTCGCGGGCGGCGAACTCGCCCATCCGGTCGCGGTAGGTGCAGGACTCCAGGGTGCAGCCGGGCGCGCCGGGGATGTCGCCCCAGCCGGGCGGCTGGTCGGCCCCGCCCGGGGCGTAGGCGCCGGGGTAGCAGTAGAGCACCGTCCAGGCGTGGTCCGCGGCGACCGGGTCGACCCGTCCGCCGGCGGCGGCGTCGAGTTCCAGTGCGGGCAGCCGGTGGCCGGTGAGGGCCGTGACCCGGCGGGTCTCGGCGGAGTCGGGGGTGCTGGTGGCGGAGAGGGTGCCGTCGCCCAGGACGTAGCGTCCGCCCCAGTCCTGGAGGGCGACCAGGACGGGCAGGAGTCCGCGGCCGCGGTCCGTCAGGTGGTACTCGTAGCGCGGCGGGTGCGGGTGGTAGAGCCGTTTCTCCAGGACGCCGTCGGCGACCAGGGCCTTGAGGCGCTCGGTGAGCACCTTGCGGCTGATGCCGAGTCCGTTCTGCAGGGCGTCGAACTGGTGGGTGCCTCCGGCGACGTCCCTGACCAGGAGCAGGGTCCAGGTGTCCCCGACCACTGTCAGGGCCTGGGAGATCGCGCAGTCGGGGTCCGCCGCTTCCGTGTGCCGCATGATCACCCAGTATAGTGAGTTCCTAAAGGGAACTCACTCGGTCCCGCTGGTGGACCGGTGGCGGCGAAGGGGCGGACGTTGACGACCGAGACGGTGGGCGCGGCGAGAACGGCGGATCCGGCGGGCGGGGACGGGAGCGGGGGCGGCGGAAGCGGCCCCGGGGCGGGGGCGTTCTGGCGCTACTGGACCGCCTCGACCGTCAGCCGGCTCGGCGACCAGGTGACGACGGTGGCCCTGCCGCTGATCGCGGTGGTCACCCTGCACGCCTCGGCCTTCGAGGTCGGACTGATCACGGGCGCCGCCTACGTCGCCTGGCTGGTGATCGGACTGCCGGCCGGCGTGCTGGTCCAGCGGCTGCCCCTGCGCGGCACCCAGGTGGCGATGGACCTGCTGCGGGCCGCCGCCGTCGCCTCGGTGCCGCTGGCCGCCGCGTTCGGGGTGCTGGGGCTGCCCCAACTGGTCGCGGTGGCCCTGCTGGTCGGCTTCGCGAGCGTGCTCTTCGACGTCGGCAACTCGACCTTCCTGCCCGCCGTCGTCCCCAAGGAGGAGCTGACCGCCCGCAACAGCCTGCTCTCCGGCAGCGTCGCCGCCACCGACCTGGCCGGGCCGTCGCTCGGCGGCGTGCTGGTGCAGCTGGTCGGCGGCGCGGCCTCGATGCTGCTGGACGCCGTCAGCTACCTCGCTTCGGCGGCCCTGCTGGGCACCCTGCCGCCGGTCGCACAGCCCGCCGCCCGGCCGACCGGCGGCGCCGGGATGCGCGAGCAGATCCGCGAGGGCTGGCGGTTCGTCACCCGGCACCCGGTGATCCGGCCCTGCGTGGCCGACGCCACCGCGGTGAACTTCGTCTGCGGCGGGCTGATGACGCTCACCCCGGTCTTCCTGGTCCGCACCCTCGACGCCCCGGCCGCCGCCGTCGGCGCCCTGATGGCCACCGGCGGGCTCGGCAGCCTGCTCGGCGCGGCCGCCACTCCCCGGCTGGTCGCGCGGTTCGGCAGCGGCACCGCGCTGCGCTGGGCGGCCGTGGTCGCCACCGCCTTCGCCCTGCTGCTGCCGCTCGCCGGGCCCGGGTGGGCGACGCTGGTCTTCGCACTCGGCAACGCCGGGTTCTCGGCGGGGGTCGTGGTCACCAGCATCGTGACCCGCACCCACCGGCAGACCCGGACCCCCCCGGAGCTGCTGTCCCGGGTGATGGCCACGGTCCGCTTCGTCTCCTGGGGCGCCATCCCGGTCGGCGCCCTGGCCGCCGGGGCCGCCGCCGCGACCTGGGGACCGCGAACGGCGCTGCTCCTGGTCGCCGTGGTCAGCGTGGTGAGCCCGGTGATCCTGCTGGCCGGCCCGATCCGGCGGATGCGCGAGCTGACCTGACCCGGAGCCTGCGGGCGGGGGCCGGCGCACAGCCTCCGCCCGCGGGCCCGAGGGCGGTTCAGGAGGCCGTGAAGGTCACCTGGTCGACCGTCCAGAAGGCACTGTTGGTGCCGGTGTAGCGGAACTGGAAGCGGGCGCCGGTGGCGCCGGCCGGCACGGTGACCGGCAGCTGCTCGACGGTGTTGAGGTCGCTGCGGTAGGACTTCACCAGCTGCGGGGTGCCGTTGTCGAAGACCACGTACAGGTCACCGGTCTGCGGGCCGTCCACCTTGTAGTCGGTCGCGAAGGAGAGCGTGCCGCGGCTCAGGCCGGACACCGGGTAGACCGGGCTGATCAGGGTGGAGTCGAACTGCCCGGCGCCGTGCGCCTTGTCGTCCCACTCGTCGGAGTCCGCGACGGCGAACACGTTGCGGGCGCGCACATTGGTCTCGCGGGACTGGTTCAGCTCGGCGGCGGTCCAGAACTCGTCGGTGGCGAAGGCCCAGCCGCGCCACTCGGTCACACCGCCGCTGGGCATCCGGGAGTTGTCGATGCTCCAGCCGGCCGGCGGGGTGTGGGTCCAGCCCTTCACCCCGGCCGGGATGCCGGTCTCGTCGACCCGGGTCTGCAGGTTCGGGCGCAGCGCGTCGAAGGCGTCCGGGGTGATCTCGTCGATCGGCCGGCCGTCGAGCTTCCAGGCGGGGTCGACGGCGACGCCCTCGTGCTTGAGGACGGTGGGGGCGATGTCGACCGGCTTGACGTCGTAGCGGCGCGAGCCGGGGGCGTAGCCGGCGCCGTCGGCGATCAGGAAGGTCTGCCGCTCGTTGGCGCTGTTGCCGCCGTGGCCGCCCGCGTCGGTGTGGCCGTGGTCGGTGGTGACGACGATCAGCCAGTCCTCGGAGCCGTACGTGGGGCGGGACTTGACGGCCTGCACGACCTGGCCGACCAGGCCGTCGACGGTGTGGATGGCGGACAGGTAGTCGGCGCTGGCGCCGCCGTGGGCGTGGCCGGCCTCGTCGACGCCGTCGAAGTGCAGGAAGGTCTCGTCGGGGTTGCCGTGGGCGAGGTAGTCCGCGGCGTCGGTGGCGGTCTTGCCGTCGTTCTCGCTCTCCGGGATGCGCAGGTCGGCGCGGCCGTTGAAGACGTTGGCGGTGATGGGGTTCCAGGAGCCGATCACCAGGGTGGAGTTGCCGGGGTCGGCGGCCTCCAGGCGGGTGGCGTAGTCGGGGTACAGGTCGAAGCGGGCGCCGGTGAAGGCGTTGTCCTTGACCTTGTGCTTGTCGGGCCACACGCCGGTGGCGATGGTGGACCAGCCCGGGCCGGACAGGGTGGGCGCCAGCGGGTTGGCGTACAGGTTGCTGGTGGCGGTCAGGCCGCCCGCCATCAGGGCCTTGAGGTTGGGCGCGTCGGCGGTGAGCAGCTTGTCGTAGCGGGTGCCGTCGACGCCGATGACCAGGGTCTTGGCCTGCTTGGTGCCGTTCGGCAGGCCCTGGTACGAGCCGTCGGCCGCGACCGCGGCGGCCGCACCGGTGGCGGCGGACGCGGTCACGGCGGTGGCGGCGGACGCGGAGAGCGGGATCAGCGCGGCGACGGTCGCGGCGACCGTGGCGGTGGCGAGGGCCGTGCTGCGGATGGAGCGGGAGGTGCGCAAGGGGGGCTCCCAACTGGGCATCGGTTCGGTGCAGTTGCACCATCACCGAGAGTGGGGCGGCCGGGCGAGCACGAACCCTTGGCGAATCCACGGCGGCATGAACAACGGTCGAAATTCAGTCCAGACCGGTTATCGTTCCGTGACCTTCGCCCGGCCGCCGAGTCCCCGCCCCGGCCGCTCGATAGGCTTGCGCGGTGAACCAGCCCACCCCCCGGCCCGGCCCGGAACCCGCCCGCGCCGGCGTCCCCGAGCACGGCCGGGTGCCCAAGTACTACCTGGTCAAGGAGCGGCTGGAGGAGCTCCTCGGCGAGCTCGGCCCGGGCGGCCGGCTGCCCACCGAGGCCGACCTGGCGCAGCGTCACGGCGTCGCCCGCGCGACGGTCCGCCAGGCCCTGCGCGAGCTCCTGCTGGAGGGCCGACTGCGCCGCCAGGGGCGCGGCACGGTCGTCGCCGGACCGAAGATCGAGCAGCCGCTGTCCCTCACCAGCTACACCGAGGGCGTCACCCGCCAGGGCCTGCGCCCCGGCCGCACCCTGATCACCCTCGACCGCCTGGCCGCCGACCTCGCGCTGGCCGGGCGCCTGGCCGTCGCCGAGGGCGAACCGCTCTGGCACCTGGAACGCGTGCTGCGCGCCGACGAGGAGCGCGTCGGACTGGAGTCCACCTACGTGCCGGTGGCCCGAGTACCCGACCTGGCGACGGACTTCGACCCCGAGGGCTCCTTCTACGGCTACCTGCGCACGCACGGCGTCCACCTCGGCACCGCCGACGAGCGGATCGAGACCGTCCTGGCCACCCCGCGCGAGGCCCTGCTGATCGGCACCCCGCCCGCGCTGCCGATGCTGCTGCTGCACCGCCGCAGCCTCGACGCCGACGGCCGCCCGCTGGAACTGGTCCGCGCCCTCTACCGGGGCGACCGGTTCAGCTTCACCCTCGCCCTCGGCGCCCCGCCGCCCGGGGACGACGAGCGGCCCTGACCGGCCGGGCCCGGCGGACCCGACCCCGGCGGACCCGACCTCAGCGGACCCGACCTCAGCGGAACGCGGCGACGTTGCGCGCGGCCCAGTCCGCGAAGGACCGCGGCGGCCGACCGAGGACCCGCTCGACGTCCGGGCTGATCCGGGTCTCGGCCGGGCTGGGCGAGCCGAGGATGTCCAGGGTGTCGTCGGCCAGCTCCGCCGGCATGGCCCGGGCCATGCCGGCCCTGGCCTCCTCCCGGCTCAGCTCGTGGAAGCGCACCGGCTCGCCCAGCGCGGCGGCGAGGGCCGCCGCCTGCCCGCGCGGGGTGATCACCTCCGGCCCGGTGAGCTCGTAGCGGCCGCCGCCGTGCCGCTCGTCCAGCAGGCAAGCCGCCGCCACCTCGGCGATGTCGGCCGGGTCGACGACCGGCACGCCGACGTCCCCGAAGGGCGCGGCGACCAGCCGGTCGGTGCGCACCGAGTCGGCCCACCAGAAGGCGTTGGAGGCGAAGCCGCCCGGCCGCAGGATGCTCCACTCCACGCCGGCGGCGCGCAGCTTGTCCTCCAGCGCGCGCAGCGCGATCCGGGTCCGGCCGAAGGGCCTGGTCACCACGCCCTGGCTGGACAGCAGGACGATCCGCCGGACGCCGGCGCCCACCGCGTCGGCGACCAGGTCGGCCGGGCCGGCCCCGGCGCCGTGCAGGTCTCCGGAGAGCAGCAGGAACAGCGCCTCCGCCCCGGCCAGTACCGGCTTGAGGGCACCCGGCTCGGCCAGGTCGGCCGTCACGTGGCGGACGCCGTCCGGCACCGCCGCCGCCCGCCGCGACACCGCCGTCACCTCCCGGCCCGCCTCGGCCAGCGCCCGGGTCAACGGCCGGCCGATGTTCCCGGTGGCTCCGGTCACCACGATCATGTTCTGCTCCCACTACTCGTCTGTTCGTCCTGCTCGGAGGTCGCTCCGATGCCCTCAACCTAGGAGCAGCGACTTACTTTTGGTAAGGACATACCTCGAAGTAAGCTCCACACATGAAGGAAGGCCCGCAGTACAGAGCGGCCGCACCGGGGGGCCGGTATGACGTGTTTCACACCGACTGCCCCGCGCGCACCGTCGTCGACCACGTGACCAGCCGATGGGGGATCTGGGTGCTGATCTCCCTGCGGAACAACGACCTGCGCTTCTACGAACTGCGCGAGAGCATCCAGGGCATCAGCGAGAAGATGCTCACCCAGACCCTGCGCGCCCTGGTCCAGGACGGCCTGGTCCGGCGGGAGGTCGCACCGACCACACCGCCCCAGGTCAGCTACGGGCTCACCGGGTTCGGCCGCGAACTGGGCGAGCCGCTCAAGGAACTGTTCGACCGGATCACCCGGCGACTCCCCCCGCTCGGCAGCGACTCGGCGTCCGGCGGCGGTTCGGCGCCCGACGGCGTTTCAGCGCCCGACGGCGGCTCGTGGACGGCTCAGGCTCAGAGCCCGCTCGGCCAGTCGTAGCCGCTCGGCACCTTGACGGCGGCGTTCTCCGCGGCCGTGCCGTACACCAGGGCGATCTCGTCGTGGGCGTGCAGCACGATCGCCGCCGGGTCGCCGCCCACCGCCTTGCCGTCCACGTACGCGGTGAGCGCATGGGTGGCGTCGGTGCGCAGCCCGCCCAGGTGGTCCGCGGAGGCGGAGACCTGCCACTCGGTCAGGAACTGGCCCAGGGTGAAGTCGGCGGCCACCGGCGACTCGATGTGGACGACCCCGCTGGTGTCGTGGGTGTGCAGCGGGCTGATCCGCTGGGCGCTCTCGTCGATGCCGACCAGCGCGGGGACGGTCACGGGCTGCCCGTCGGCGTAGACGTCCAGGTGGGTGTGGATGTGCAGGGCGGTGCCCTCGGCGCCGAGCATCGGCAGGCCGGCCGCCTTGACGGCCGCCGCGGCGTCGGCGGGCGCGTCCCAGGGCGGCGGGGTGGTCCGGCCCTCGGCGGTGGTCCGGGGGTGCGCCGGGACGCCGGACGGCGCGGAGCTGCCCTGGTTGTCGGCGATCACGACGGCGATCACGCCGACCACCGCGAGCACCACCAGGACGACCAGACCGCTCACCAGCCACCGCCTGGTCCGCGCGTGCCGGACCTCCGCGGCCCGGAGCGCGGCCACCCGGCCCTTGCGCCCGGACGGCTCCGGGTTCTGCGCTGACATCGGTGCGGGCCTCCTCGATCGAGGCTGCTGTCCCTCTCAGCCTCGCAGAGTCCGCCCGGGCGGGCGCGCCGAGCCGGCCCCGGGCGCGGAGCCCGGCCTCGGAGCCCGCCGCGAAGGCCGCGGCCCCGGCTCCCCGCACGGGGGAACCGGGGCCGCGGTCGGCGCGGGCGCGCGGTCAGTGCTGGCCCGGGTAGCCCTGCTGGCCCGGGTACGGCACGTTCGGGACCTGCGGCGGGTACGGCTGGCCCTGCGGCGGCACCTGGGCGCCCGGCCGCGCCGGGTACGGCTGGGCCGGCGGGTAGGCCTGCGGCGGGTACGGCTGGCCCGGCTGCGCCGCCGGGTACGGCTGGTGCTGCGGCTGCTGCTGCGGCGGGTACGGCTGCGCCTGCGGCGCGCCGAAGCCCTGCTGCGGCTGCTGGTGCGGCGGCTGCTGCGGGATCATCTGCTGGCCGGGTGCGGCCTGGACGCCCATCGGGTACGCCGGCGGCGGGAAGCCCTGGTTCTGCGGCGTGTCGAAGGGCTGCGAGCTCGGGTCGATCGCCCCGGGCGGGAAGGCCGCGCTCAGCTGGTCCATCTCGGCCCGCCAGATGCGGTGGATGTTCAGGCGCACCGGGTTGGCGCTGCCCGGCATCTGGACGTACATCGAGCTCCAGATGCTCGCCCGCTTGACCCGGCTGACCGGGAAGGCCTGCCGCGGGAAGGCCGCGACCACGTCGCCGGGCCGGTTGTTCCAGCGGTTGGCCGAGTTGATCACCACGTGGCTGTTGGTGAGCGTCAGGAAGTAGTACCTGCGGGTCAGCACGATGATCAGGCCGACGAGCGGAATCTCACCGAGTGCGGCCGCGAGCCACGGGCTGGGCCCGCTCTCCGCGTGCACGCAGGCGATGAAGGTCTCGCCGGGCGGCGCCACCTGCGACAGCTTCTCGATGACCTGGGCCTTCTGCTTGGCCCGGAGGAATGCCATGGTCTTCTGTACCTCTTACCCCGTCTTGTCCGCCGACTCGGTGCGGCGGGAAATCGGCTGAGGTTAGCAGGTGGTGATGACACCTCGGACACCAGTGCCCCCGGGGCGGCCGGGGCCCCGCCGGGCAGATTCCCGGCGGGGCCGAGTCGGCACACGGAGCACCCGACGCCGGCCCGGGCGGCGGGCGTTCGGCGAGGTCGGGCGGCCGTCGGCGGGCTGACCGTCCGTCCGCCGGGCGACGCAGGACCTTCACAGGAAATCACGAAGCCCTCAGCCCGTGATGACGGTGAACCCCTCCGGGGCGCGCAGCCGGACGGCGCCGGTGTGGTCGGTCTCCACCTCGATCGGCAGCCCGGCCACCGTCAGCCCGCGGATCCGCAGCGACTCGTACCCGGCCGGGACGCTCCCGCGCACCCACAGCCGGCGCCCCGGAGCGTCCGCGGCGAGCCCGAGCAGCGCCTGCAGCACCAGGACGGCGGAGGCCGCGGCCCAGGCCTGCGGGCGGCAGGAGGCGGGGTACGGGACGGGGCGGTGGTAGCGCTCGCGCGGGTGGCCGCCGTACAGCTCGGGCAGCCGGTGGTCGAAGGCCGCGGCGGCGCGCAGCAGTCCGGCGGCCAGCGGCGCGGCGTCCTCGGGCCGGCCGGCCCGGGCCAGTCCGTGCACGGCGACGGCGGTGTCGTGCGGCCAGACCGAGCCGGTGTGGTAACCCAGCGGGTTGAAGCCGGCGGTGGCGGCGTCCAGGGTGCGCAGGCCGAAGCCGCTGTCCAGGCCGGGGGCGGTGAGGCGCTGCGCGACCAGCGCGCTCTCCTCGGCCGAGAGCAGGCCGGTGCCGAGCAGGTGGCCGAGGTTGGAGGCGACCGAGTCGACCGGCCGCTTGTCGCGGTCGAGGGCGACGACCGGGTGGCGGCCGTGCTCGTCCTCGGTCCAGAACCGGTCGCGGAAGCGCTCGCGCAGCCGCTCGGCCCACTGCCGCCAGCGCTCGGCGCCGGGGCGGCCGAAGGCCTCCAGCAGGTCGGCGGACTTGACGGCGGCCTCGTGGGCGTAGGCCTGGACCTCGCTGAGGGCGATCGGGGCGGCGGCGATCCGGCCGTCACGGAACCGGATGCCGTCCGAGGAGTCCTTCCAGCCCTGGTTGGAGAGGCCGCGGCCGGTGCTGTCGACGTACTCCAGGAAGCCGTCGCCGTCCGCGTCGGCGTACCGCTCCAGCCAGTCGAGGGCGGCCTCGGCGTGCGGGAGCAGGTCCTCGACCTCCTCGGCGGGCAGGCCCCAGCGCCAGGCGTCGTGCAGCAGCAGGAGCCAGAGCGGGGTGGCGTCGGCGGTGCCGTAGTAGCTGGGCGGCAGGTGGGAGCCGGTGTCGAGGTGCTGCTCGGCGCGGCGGACCTCGTGCAGGATCTTGCCGGGCTGCTCCTCGGTGGCCGGGTCGACGGCCCGGCCCTGACGGCGGGCCAGGGTGCGCAGGGTGCCGGCGGCGAGGTCGGTGCCGAGCGGGAGCATCATCCGGGCCGCCCAGAGCGAGTCGCGGCCGAACAGGGTGAGGAACCAGGGCGCTCCGGCGCCGAGGAAGGTGTCGGCGGGGCGCAGCGGGTCGGTGAGCAGCAGGCCGCGCAGGTCGTGGTGGGAGCGGGTGAGCCAGTGGGCGAGGTGGTGGTCGCGGCCGGTGATCTCGGGGGTGCTCCAGGGGGTGGTGCGGGCGGCGGGGAAGAGGTCGCCGTCGCGGTGTTCGGCGGTGCACTCCAGGACGGCGTGCCAGCTCCGGCCGGGGGCGAGTTCGAGGTCGTAGCCGAGGGTGCCGGTGGCGGGGTCGAGGTGGTGGGGCGGAGGGGTGAGGGTGAGGGCGGCGGTGAGCGGGCCGTCCTGCCAGCGCAGGCCGTCGGCGCCGTGGGCGCGGGGCTCGACCGGGGTGCCGGGGCGGCCGGCCTTGACGGTGTCCATGGCGGCGAAGTCGCTCTCGGCGCGGATCTCCAGGCGCAGGCGGGCGGGGCGGGTGCCGGCGTTGTGGAGGGTGCAGTGCTCGACCAGGCGGCCGGGGTGGAGTTCGCGGCGGCGTTCCAGGGTGGTGGCGGGGTCGGCGGTCCCTTCGCCGAGGCCGCGCAGCACGGTGACGAAGACGGTCCGCCCGTCCGGGAGTTCGGCGGTGGCGATCGGGGCCTCGGGAACGCCGGGGGCACCGATCTCCAGGCGGGAGAGGATGCGGCGGTCGCCGTGGTAGAAGCCGTCGGCGCCCTCGCCGATGCGGCCGTCGGGGCGGGCGGCGCAGAAGCTGGGGGCGGCCACGGAGAGCCGGGCGTCGTGCAGGAACGGCTGGAGGTCGGTCGCGGGCATGGTCTCCTCGTTCTCGGTGCGGGGCTTGACAGTTGCTTCCACCCGGGCGCAACCTTTCTGTCATTGGAGCGTTCCAAGACATTAACTCCCCTGGTGGGGTTGATGGAACCCCCGCTTGGAACGCTCCAAGCCAAGCCCTGTGGCGACAGAACCTAGGATCACCGTCATGCATGCACACTCATCGCCCAGGAGCGGGCCCGGGTCCGCGGTGACCCTCGAAATGGTCGCCGCCCGGGCCGGCGTGGGCCGTCAGACGGTGTCCAACGCGATCAACTCGCCCGAGCTGCTGCGCCCGCAGACGCTGGAGCGGGTCCGGCGCGCCATCGACGAACTCGGCTACCGCCCGCACCGGGCCGCCCAGGCGCTCAAGACCAGGGCCAGCCGGCTGATCGGCTACGGCATCCGCTCCAGCAGTACCGGCGTCCCGACCCCGGTCCTGGACCAGTTCCTGCACTCGCTCTCCGAGGCCGCCGACCGGGCCGGCTACCGGGTGGTGCTGTTCGCCGTCGCCCCCGGGGACGACGAACTCACCAGCTACCAGCAGCTGCTGGACGAGCACGGCGCCGACGGCTTCGTGCTCAGCGGCACCGACCGCGGCGACCGCCGCCAGGGCTGGCTGCACGAACGCGGCGTCCCCTTCGTCGCCTTCGGCCGCACCTGGTCCGGCAAGGACGTCGGGGACTGGGTCGACGTGGACGGCGCCGCCGGCACCTCGGCGGCCGTCCGCCACCTGGCCGGGCTCGGCCACCGCCGGATCGGCTTCCTGGGCTGGCCCAAGGGCTCCGGGGTCGGCGACGACCGCGCCCGCGGCTGGCAGGGCGCGATGCGCGAACTGGGCCTGTCCACCCGGGGCCGCCGGGTGGAGAGCCCGGACGACCCGGAGCACGCGACCGAGGCCGCCGGGAAACTGCTGGCCGGCGGTGCGACCGCCGTCGTCGCCGCCAGCGACACCCTCGCGCTCGGCTGGTACCAGGCGTTGCGCCGGGCCGGCCGCACCCCCGGCCCGGAGGCCGCCGTGATCGGCTTCGACGACTCCCCGATCGCCCCACTGCTCTTCCCCTCGCTCTCCAGCCTCGCCCAGCCGCTCGACGCGGTCGGCCGGGTCTGCATGCAGTTGCTGCTGGAGCGCCTCGGCGACCGCGGGCGGCCCGTCGAACACGTGCTGCTGGAACCGGAGCTGGTGCTGCGCGACAGCGCGTAGCACCCGCGCCCTCCCCGCGCCCCTTCCCCGAAACCCCGCCACCGAGGCCCGCCGCCGAGGCCCGCCCGAAGCACCCGTCCCCCGAAGGCCGTCCACCACCCACCCCCCCCCCCCGCAAGGAGACCCGCATGGCCACCTCCCGCACCCTCGCCGCGGCCGCCGTCTGCACGGCCGTCGCCCTCGGCGCCGTCACCGGCTGCTCCTCCTCGGGCGGATTCGGCGACACGTCGGCCAAGCAGTCCTCCGGCGCCGGCCAGAGCCTGACCGTCCTGATCGCCAGCTCCGGCGAGGCCGAGACCGCGGCGGTCAAGGCCGCCACCGCCGCCTGGGCGCAGCGGACCGGAAACACCGTCACCGTGCAGATCGCGAGCAACATCAACCAGCAGCTCGGCCAGGCCTTCGCCGGCGGCAACCCGCCGGACCTCTTCTACGTGAACTCCGACCAGTTCGCCAACTACGCCAAGGGCGGCTCGCTGTACGCCTACGGCGATCAGATAGCCGACGCCGCGGACTTCTCCGAGCAGCTGCGCAAGGCGTTCAGCCACGACGGCAGGCTCACCTGCCTGCCCAAGGACAGCTCCACGCTGGCCCTGGCCGTCAACACCACGCTGTGGCAGCAGGCCGGGCTCACCGAGGCCGACTACCCCACCACCTGGCAGCAACTCGCCGACGACGCCGCCAAGCTCACCAAGGACGGCGTGACCGGCCTGGTCACCGCCCCCGACTACCAGCGGCTGGGCGCCCTGTTCAAGCAGGCCGGCAGCTGGATCACCAACCCCGAGCAGACCGCGATGACCGCCGACGCCCCCGGCAACCGGCAGGCGCTGGAGTACGTCCAGGGCCTGTTGAAGGCCGGCTCGGCCAAGTACGTCGCCGAGGTGGACGCCGGCTGGGGCGGTGAGGCGCTCGGCAAGGGCAAGGCCGCGATGACGATCGAGGGCAACTGGCTCAAGGGCGCGATGGCCAAGGACTACCCGAACGTCCCGTACAAGGTGCTCCCGCTGCCCGCCGGGCCGGCCGGCCCCGGCACCCTGGCGTTCAGCAACTGCTGGGGCATCGCCGCCAAGAGCCGCCACCAGGCGGCCGGCGTCGACCTGGTCCGGCAGCTCACCTCCGGCGACCAGCAGCTGGAGTTCGCCAAGGCCTTCGGCGTGATGCCCTCGCGCACCAGCGCGCTCGCCGCCTACGCCGAGAAGTACCCGGAGTCCAAGGCCTGGGTGGACGGCGTCGCCCACGCCCAGCCGCCGGTCACCGTCCCCGGGTTCAACCAGGTGCTCACCCAGTTCAACACCGACCTCCAGTCGCTGCGCACGGCCGACCCGGCGGCAATCCTGGCCGCCCTCCAGCGCAACGGCGAGCAGGCCGTCAAGAATGCCCGCTGACCCCCGCCCCCGCGTCCGGCGCGGCGTGCGCGGCCTGCGCGAGGGGGCCTGGGGCTGGCTGTTCACCGCCCCCATGGTCCTGGTCCTCGGCCTCTTCATGGTGCTGCCGATCGCGATGGCGCTGTGGGTGAGCCTGCTGCACTGGGACGGCCAGTCCAACCCCTTCGACGGCACCGCGGACTTCGTGGGCCTGGACAACTACCGCCGGCTGTTCACCGTGGACGGCCTGGACCGCACCCTGTTCGCCACCTCGCTGCGCAACACCCTCTACTACGTGGTGCTGACGGTGCCGCTGCAGACCGTGCTGGCGCTGGCCCTGGCCCTCGCCGTCAACCAGCGGCTGCTGCGCGGCCGGGGCGCCCTGCGCACGGTGTTCTACTTCCCGTCCGTCACCAGCTCGATCGCCGTCTCGACGGTCTTCCTCTTCCTGTTCCAGGGCAGCGGCGCCGTCAACCGGATGCTGGGCTGGGTCGGCGTCGAGGGCCCCAACTGGTTCGCCGACCCGCGCGGGCTGGTCTGGCTGGTGCTGGGGTGGTTCGGCGTGGACCAGCCCGCGCCGACAACCGGCGGCCCGCTCGGGCTGGCCTGGTCGGAGTGGTTCGCCGGGCCCTCGGTCGCGATGTGCACCCTGATCCTGATGGCCGTCTGGACCACCTCCGGCACCTTCATGCTGATCTTCCTGGCCGCCCTCCAGGACGTCCCGCGCGAACTGGAGGAGGCCGCCGCCCTGGACGGCGCCGGCCGGCGCCAACTGCTGCGCCACGTCACCCTTCCCGCGCTGCGGCCGGTGCTGTTCCTGGTGCTGACGCTGGGGCTGATCTCCACCTGGCAGGTCTTCGACCAGGTGTACGTGATGGGCAAGGGCGCGCCCGGCAACACCACCCTCACCCCCGCCTACCTCTCCTACTCCTCCGGCTTCGACAACGCCGACTACGGGCAGGGCGCCGCCATCGCGTTCGTCCTGCTCGGCCTGGTCCTGCTGCTCACCGCCGTGCAGCGGTGGGCCCTGCGGGAGCGGGACGGCGCCCGGGGGCCCCGCCCGAAGGGAGTCCGCCGTGCGGCGCGCTGACCACCGGACGGGACCGGAACGTCCCGTGCTCGCCCGCTTCCCCCGGCCGCTGCGCCTGCTCGGGTACGCCGCGCTGCTCGCCTTCGCGCTGCTCTACCTGCTGCCGTTCCTCCTGCAGTTGGCGAACAGCTTCAAGACCGACCCGGACGCGGCCGCCCACCCGATGACGCTGCTCCCGGACGGCGGCACCCTCGACTCCTACCGCCGGCTGTTCGGGCTCGCGCACGGCGTGGAGAACGTGCCGTTCCTCGGCTGGCTGGGCAACAGCGTGCTGGTGACCGTCCTGGTCACGGCCGGGCGGGTGCTGTTCGACTCGATGGCGGGCTACGCCCTGGCCCGGATCGCCTTCCCCGGCCGCCGGCTGCTGTACGGCTTCGTGCTGGCGGTGATGGCGGTGCCCGGTGTGGTGCTGCTGATCCCGAAGTTCCTGGTGCTCAAGAGCTTCGGGATGTTCGACACCTACGGCGGGATGGTGCTGCCGCTGCTGGTCGACGCCGCCGGGATCTTCATCATGCGGCAGTTCTTCGTCTCGGTGCCGCGCGAGATCGAGGAGGCGGCGCGGATCGACGGCGCCGGGACGTTCCGGATCTTCTGGTCGGTGGTGCTGCCGATGTCCCGGCCCTCGCTGATCACCCTGACCGTGCTCTCCTTCCAGGGCTCCTGGAACGAGTTCACCCATTTCCTGGTCTCCACCCAGTCCAGTGGGCACGACACCCTGACGACGGGTCTGGCGCACTTCGTCTCCGGCGGCCTCGGTTCCGGGACGCAGTACCCGCTCAAGCTGGCGGCGGCACTGGTCTCCACCGTGCCGGTGGCGGTGCTGTTCTTCTGCTTCCAGCGCCATTTCGTCCGGGGTGCCAACTCCGGCTCGTCGAAGGGATGAAATCCGGCCAAAAGGTATCGATATCGGCCCGATCAGTTAAAGCCGGGGTCAAATAATCGCGTGCCTCCTTGCTGATAATGTGATCACCTGTGTATGCGCTGCGGCGTTCTTCACCGCAGGGGAGGGAATGGCCTGACCCGTTTCACTCAGGCCCCGTCAGACCAGGAGTTCCACCATCAACACCGCCATCCGCACGGCCGCCCGCGGTGCGCTGCCCGTCGCCGTCACCGCCTCCGTCCTCGCCACCGGCCTCACCGCCTGCGGCACCGCCGAGCAGCTCTCGGCCGGCCAGAAGGTGTCGAAGGCCTTCGGCAAGGTCGGTGACGGCAAGTCCGCCGGTTTCACGCTCTCCGTGGACGCCACCCCCGAGCAGATCGTCGCCTTCACCAAGGCCACCGGCGACGAGGCGATCGACGAGCAGAGCGCGAAGGGTCTGTCCGGCCTCTCGGTCTCCGTCGCGGTCGCGGCCGACAAGCCGCTCAAGGAGGTCGACGCCTTCAAGAACACCGGGGCGGGCGACCAGAAGAACCAGCAGGACATCACGCTCGACAAGTCGGTGCGGATCTCCTACCTGATCGCGGACAAGAAGGGCACCCCGCTCCTGGAGTACCGCCAGGTCGACGCCAAGGGCTTCCTGCACCTCGACATGAAGAGCGTGCTCAAGCTCACCGGCCAGGACCCGGCCGAGGTCGACACCGTCGCCAAGGACCTCTCCCCCGACATGGCCCCCGCCAAGAGCCTGCTGACCGGCAAGTGGGTCTCGCTCGACCTCCAGCAGCTCGCGGACGAGGCCAAGAAGGAGGACGGCGCCAAGGGCGGCAAGCCGGAGGCCGTGCCCTCGGTCGACCCGGCCGCCGGCAAGGAGCTCCTCAACTCGCTCAAGGACGTGTTCAACCGGACCGTCACCTTCGAGGACAAGGGCAAGAAGGACGGCACCGAGCACATCTGGATGAGCGCCCCGGCCCGCCAGGCCGTGGACGAGCTGTACAAGGCCGTCAAGCCGCTCTCCGCCAAGTTCCCGCAGCAGTTCAAGAAGTTCCCGACCGAGGCCCCGACCGACGTCCCGGACCGCAAGGTCGGCGTCGACCTGTACCTCAAGGACGGCGCGCTCAACTCGGCCACCTTCGACCTCGCGCAGCTGGAGAAGAAGGTCGACCCGGGCGTCAACTTCCCGGTGAAGCTCGCCTTCAACCAGGACGCGCCGAAGGTCGAGGCCCCGGCCGATGCCACCAGGATGACCAGCGAGGACCTGGTGAAGACCTTCCTCGTGCTGGCCTCCGGCGGCGAGGACCCGAGCGCCGAGGGCGACGCCACCGGCGTCCCGCCGTTCACCACCGAGGCCGCGCCGCTGACCGACGCCCAGCTCAAGTCGCTGGCCGCGCTCGGCATCCCGGAGGCCCAGGCCAAGGCGTTCAACAAGATGGGCCTCGGCTTCGACGACATCAAGGCCATGGCCGAGGAGAAGTGACCCGCTCCTGAGGGGCACCGTCCTGGCCGTCCCCACGGACGCCCCTGACGCGCACTCCTGACCGGCGCCTCCGACGCACCGACCGGCCGGCCGCTCCCGCGGTCGGCCGGTCGCGTCCGTTCAGCCGCGCTTGCGCGGGCCCGTCCTGGTCCGAGGCCGAGCCGTCGCGGCCTCGGGCTCGCCCAGGCTCGCGGCCCGGACGGCCTCCATGGCGGCCACCTCGTTCGGCACCCGGGTACGGGCGCCCAGGCCGAGGATGCCGCCCTCCTCGTTGGCGTCCGCGACCACGGTCGCGATCTCCCACAGGAGCTCCCGGTACCCGGCGAGCTCGTCCGGCGCCCGCTCGGCCACGATCCCGGTGGCCGAGCGGATCGTCTCCAGCGCGGGCCCGCGGTACTCGGCGTAGCGGGTGTCGGGCCGCAGCCCGGTGTCGAAGGTCGAGGCCGCCGCCAACTCCCGGACGAAGCGCCGCGGATGGGTGCTGCTCGCCTCGCGCAGCAGCTTGACGATCGCTATCACCTCCTCCGGGTCCGCGACGCCCTCGGCGAGCGCGACCAGGACGCCGGAGGCCATCAGGGCCCGGCCGAGGGTGGCCCACTCCTCGGGGGTGAAGTCCAACTCCCCCGCGCCGTCGGCGACCCGGCCGATCCGGATCACCTGGAAGCCGACCTCGGCGAGCACGGCGGGGATCAGCCGCACCGACTCCACCGTCCGGCCCCGGGCCCGGTCCGACAGCTCCTCCCAGGGCAGGAACGCCGCCCGGCCGTCCCGCTGGCCGGGGAGCAGCGCCTCCGGTTCAGCGCCCGTGCCGTAGCGGTGCTCGTGCTCGTGCTCCAGCCGGGCCAGCACCTCGGCCTCCTCCTCGGTGAAGTCCTCGAAGCCGCCGACGGCGTCCGGGGCGACCCGCTCGGAGGTGGGCACCATCAGGCAGCCGACCGCGGCGAGGCGCTCGCCGAGCTGGCGGGCCTGGCGCCGGTTGGCCGTGCGCAGTTCCTCGGGCAGGTCCTCCCAGGGCAGCAGGGCCGGGCGGCTGCCCGCCTCCTCGCCGTCCTCGACCGCCGCCGCCACCCGGCTGCGGTGGATGGCCCGGGCCAGCTGCCGGGTGACCTGGGCGTCGGTGTAGTCGGCCAGGCTCTCGATCACCCTCCCCTGCGCCTCCAGCCGGGCCTTCATCCGGCCGCACTCGTGCAGCACGGCCTCGGCGTCCAGCAGGGTCTGCTCGGCGCGGCGGTCGCCGGCCTTGCCCAGCACGTCCTGCCCGACCATGATCACGATCATGAAGACCAGCTGGGCCAGGGTGGACAGGAAGCTCATGAAGGCGAACGGGTACGGGTCGAAGGTCTGCACCCCGAGCTGGGACAGGCCGATCCACAGCACCTGGGTCACGGCGGCGAGGTAGAACGCCCACATGCTGCCCAGCCGCCCGGTCAGCCAGGCGGCGATCCGCCCGTTGGTCCCGGCGGCCTGGTCCAGGGCCTGCGGCGGCGGCTGCACCCGGTGCCGCTGGATCCACGGGTGCCCGCTGGTCTCCAGCAGGCTCACCCCGCGCCCGAGCGCCCGGTCGTGCCGGTCCAGGTGCGCCTGGAGGTCGGCGACCTTGACGAAGATCGCCTCGGCGTTCTCGTAGGTCTGCACCGCCCGGCGGTCGGCGGCCTGGCCCAGCACCCGCTGGCCGACCAGGATCGCCAGGCAGAGCACCAGTTGGACGACGTTGTCCAGGAACAGCAGGAAGCCGAAGGGGTAGGGGTCGATCGAGTGCAGCGGCCCCCAGGTCGCCAGCGCCATCCAGCCGGCGACCAGCACCAGGGTCACGTACAGGGCGGGCATCGAGCCCACGGCCCGGGTCAGCGCGGCCGCGATCGCGCCGTTCAGCCCGACCTGCTCGTCCGCCACCGTCACCGGCTGCTGCCGCGGCTGGTCGATCGCCGTACCGGCTTCCGTCACGCCAGCTCCTCACGGTCGAACTCCGGCGCCCGCCGCCGGTGTCGTGCCCATGATGGCAGCGGCCGGGGCGGCCGGAGGCTTTCCGGGGCAGGATCTTAACGCTCCGTCAACACCCTTCCGGTGCAGGCCGTGCAGCTCGACCCGGCCGTGCCGCAGGTGGTTGCGGTGGCCGTCGGCGAACTCCAGCCGCAGGCTGCGGTCCGCGGGGGTGTCCACCACGACGGCGCTCTCCACCGCGCCGTAGGAGGATTCCCGGTACACCCACACCCGGTCGCCGATGTGGAACTCCGGGGTCTCGGAGACGATCACCGCTCTCACCTGCCTTCGCCGACGTGCCCACCCGGCTGTACGGAGCGCGGTGGGTCGGGTACTCAGCGGGCGCGCAGCTGCTTCGGGGCGGTGGGGGTCGGCAGCGCGGTCGGCTGCCCGGCCCCGTCCACCGCGGTGCCGTCGGTGAAGCGGGAGCACTCGGCGCCCGCGCCGACGGTGAGGGTCCGGGCCACCGGGTCGTAGCGGAGCGAGGCGCCCTCGGCGAGGGCGCCCGGGCCGTCCGCGGGCGGTGCCAGGCTCAGGCTGGGGACGGGCGCGGACTCGTCCGCCGAAACGACCGTCCAGCCCTGGGCGGTCAGGGTCCGCCGGGCGTGCCCCAGGGCCTCCGTCCCCTGGGTGGCGCCGACCCCGGCGAGGGTGAAGCGGGCGGCGAGCACGGCCGTGCGGGGCTGGTCGGCGCCGCCGTCGTTCATGCTCTCCAGGAGGTGCTCCAGGCCGCGGGCGTGGCAGACGCCCTGGACCTTGGCGGAGATCCCGTCGTCGCCGACCGGCACCGGGGCCAGCGCCACACCGGGCGGCAGGGCGAGGGCGTCGTAGACGGCCTGGGTCCGGGCGTCCAGGTGCGCGGCGACGGCGGCCGGGTCGGCCACCGGGTACGGCTCCCCCGACCACACCCGCGGGACCTCCTCCGCGACCGTCACGGCGCCGCGGTAGCCGACCGTGCCGAGCACCGCCGCTCCCGCGACCGTCGTCACCAGTGCCACCCGCACCGCCCTGCGGCCGCCCCGGCCGTCCGTCCCCGCGCGCTTCGTCATGATCACCATCGTGCCCGCCGGGCCGGGCCGCCGCCTGAGTACCCGTACTCAGACGGCGGGCCGGAGGTGCTCAGACGTGGCCGGAGGTGCTCAGGCGTGGGCGGCGGCGCACTCCGGGTGGCCCCAGCTGCTGCCGACCTTGGTGATCTTGTCGCCCTTGGCGTACGGGCGGCTGCACGGGCAGGTGCCGGGGAAGCGGGCGTTCAGGGTGCGCGAGCCGCCGCCGGTGCGCTTGGCGGCACCGGCGCCGGTGCCGGAGCCGGAGCCACCGGAGGCGGAGGCGGTGCGCGGCTTCGCGGCACGGGGCGCCTTGACCGCCGCGGCCGGGTCGGGCACCGGCAGGTCGGCGGCCGTCCCGGCGGCGGCCTGCTGGGTGCGGGCGGCGTCGCTGGCCGCCTTGTCGGCGATGGCGTTCAGCGGGTCGCCGTCCACCTGGTGGGCGGGGACGTAGACGAAGGTGACGTCCCGGCCCTCCAGCAACTCGTCGATCCGCTGGATCAGCTCGCGGTTGGCCACCGGCTTGCCCGCCGCCGTCTTCCAGCCGTTGCGCTTCCAGCCCTTGAGCCACTTGGTGACCGAGTCGCGGGTGTAGGTGCTGTCGAGCCGGACCTCCAGCGGCACGGCCGGGTCGGTGGCGGACAGCAGCTGTTGAAGCGCCGTCAGCTCGCCGATGTTGTTGGTGCTGTGCCCGAGCGGCCCCGCCTCCCAACGCTGGGGCGCCCCGGCGGCGTCCGCGACCACGTAGGCCCAGGCCGCCGGGCCGGGGTTGCCCTTGGCTGCTCCGTCACACGCTGCAATGACTCGTTCGACCATGCCCCGATCATGCCTGGTCAGGCCCCTCGGAGCCAAAGCGGGTCAGCTGCGCAGCAGGGGCAGCAGCAGCGCGGCGGACCAGCTGAAATTGGTGGAGTTGCGGCCGCGGCCGGTCAGCGGGTCGTAGTTCTCCCGGACCGGCCCGTCGCCGCTCAGCCCCTCGGCGGCGGTGAGCAGCCGCTCGACGGCCCGGCGGGCGTCCTGGTCCCAGCCGTACCGGCGCAGCCCCTCGATCGCGAAGTAGCTCTGGTCGAGCCAGGCCAGGCCGCGCCAGTAGCCGGCCGGGTCGAAGGACGGCGAGCTGCGGGCGACGGTCGGGAAGGGCATCGGGGTACCGAACTCCGCCGGGTCGAGCAGCCGGGCCCGCACGGTGCGGGCCTGGGCCGGGTCGGCGGTGCCGGACCAGAGCGGGATCGCGCCCTCGATGCCGCGGCCGCGGGCGGTGAGCCGGGCGCCGGTGGCGAGGTCGGTGTCGTGGAACCAGCCGGTGGCCGGGTCGTACATGGTGGCGCGGATCGCGGCGTCGATCCGCTCGGCCCGGCCGCGCAGCCGCTCCGCCATGGGGCGGTCGCCGAGTTCGGCGGCGATCAGGGCCAGGTGGCGGTGGTCGGCGGCCAGGTAGGCGTTGAGGTCGACGGAGCGCTGGGTGAGCGACCAGCCGACCGGCTCGCCCTTCGGACCGTGGTTGGCCACGACGGTGGCGGCGTCGAAGCGCGGGGCGTTGTCCATGCCGGACTCCCAGGCCGCTGCCTGGCGGCAGTCCTCGGGCGCGGCGTTGGCCGGGTCGAGGGTGGCGCCGTACTCGCACAGGCCCTCGCCGAGGTGGTCCCGGGTGCGGTACCACCAGTCCTGGTAGGCGGTGAGCTTGGGCAGCAGCTCGCGCAGGAAGGCCCGGTCGCCGGAGCGGCGGTAGACCTCCCAGACGGCCCAGGCGGCCAGCGGGGGCTTGGAGTTGCGTTCGTTCCAGTTGCCGCCGCCGGTGGACGGGTCGTTGTAGAAGACGCAGTCCGGGACCATCCCGGCGTCCTGCGGGCGGTCCGGCGAGCCGGGCCCGGTCTGGTGGTCGAAGACGGCGCGGATCTGGTCGGCGGCGAGGCCGGGGGCGAACAGCGCGGTGCCGACGGCCTGCTTCCAGGTGTCCCAGGCCCAGACCCCGCTGAACCACTTGTCGGACAGCGAGGGGGTGACGGCGTCGTGCCGGATCCGCCCGGCGGGGCTGCGCCAGTTGGTGACCAGCGTCTGCACGCACTTGACGGCGGTGCGGCGGCGGGCGGCCGGGACGCCGTCGGTGGCGCGGGCGAGGTAGCCGGCCCAGCGGGCCCGTCCGGTGGCGGCGGTCCGCTCGGGTGCGCGCAGCGCGGCCTCGGCCTCCCGGACGGCGCGGGCGCGGTCCTCGGCGGTGAAGGTGTAGCTCTCGGTCCAGTCCAGGGTGCGGCTCGCGCCGGGCGGCAGCCGTACCGGGTCGGCGAGTTCGGTGCGGTGGCGGTCGCCGTCCACGGTGACCCGGACGGGCTGGGCGTGGCGGACGGCGAAGCTCTCGGTGCCGTCGGTCAGGTACTCCCAGGTCCGGCGGACCCTGGCGAAGGCCACCTCGACGCCGCGCTCGGCGGCGAGCAGTCGCGGGGCGTCGCGCTGGGGGCCGTCGGCGGGACGCAGCAGGGTGCCGGTCCAGGCGACGGCCAGGGTGCGTGCGGTGCGTCCGGTGTTGGCCAGACGGGCGCGGAGCAGGGCGGTGCGGTTGCTGGCGAAGCGCAGTTCGAGGGTGAGGGCGAGGCCGTCGGCGAGGGCGTAGCGCTGGCGGAGCAGTCCGGGCAGGGCGGTGAGGGTCGGGGCGCCGCCCGCGGCGAGGTCCAGCGGCCTTCCCTGCTCGGCGAGTTGGAGTCGGGTGAGGCCGTCGCTGAGCCACCAGGGGTACTCCTGGGCGAGGTGCAGCGGGCCGGTGAAGCCGCCGAGCGGGTCGGTCGGGCGGGGCAGGGCGTAGGCGTGCCAGGCGCCGAGGTCGGCGAAGACGGTGATCGGGTTGTTGTCGCCGGGGTAGGCCTGGGCGGGTGTGCCGTGCAGGTCGAGGACGTCGGCGTAGCGCTCGGCGTCGAGCCCCTCGTCCGCGTGGGCGGCCGGGGCCGCCGGGGCGGCCAGGGTGCCGGCCGTGGCGAGCGCGGAGGCGGCCAGGAAGTGGCGGCGGGTCAGCGGGTTCACGGGCGCTCCTCGGGGGCGGGCAGGCGGAGGACGGCGGCGCCCAGCGGCGCGAGGGTGAGGGTGGTGCCGGTGGCGGAGCCGGTGTGCAGATCGGTGCCGGTGAGCAGGTCGGTACCGGTGAGCAGCTCGGTGCCGGTCAGCAGGTCAGTGCCGGGCCGGGCGAGCGGCACCCGGGCCTCGGCGGGGCCGTGGTTGAGCAGGAAGAGGTAGGCGGTGCCGTCCGCGGCGCGGCGGCGGGTGGCCTCCACGCCCTCGGGCAGGCCGGGTAGTTCGGGGCCCGCGCCGGACTCCGTCAGCGCCAGGTCGAGCACGGGGCCGGTGTCCGGGCCGAGGTGGCAGCTCAGGTACCAGGCGCTGCCGGTGCCGTGGCGGTGGCGGGTGACGGCGGGCCGGCCGGCGAGTTCGCCGGAGGTGTAGCGGGCGACGGTCTCGGCGCCCTCGGGTTCGATCCACTCGCTCCAGTGCTCGGCGCGCAGCTCGGGGTGCGGTTCGGCGTCCCGGTCCGTCCCGTCCAGCCGTACGATGGTGGCCTCGCCGTCCGGGATCGGCCAGTGCTCGTCCACGACCAGGCCGAGCAGTGCGCGCAGCGGGCCGGGGTGGCCGCCGGGGTGGATGTGGTCGTGCCGGTCGGTGATGCCGCTGAACGGGCCGCAGACCAGGTGGCCGCCGCCGTGGACGTAGCCGGTGAGGCGTTCGGCGGTGGCGGTGTCGAGCAGGTACAGGTTGGGGGCGAGCAGCAGCCGGTAGCCCTCGTACCCGGCGGTGGGCGGGAGGAAGTCGACGGTGACACCGCGCTCGTACAGCGCCGCGTACCAGGGGCGGAGCAGGTCGGGCCAGCGCATCCGGGCGGAGGGGTGGTCGTCCAGTTCCAGGGCCCACCAGCTGTCCCAGTCGAGCAGCACGCCGACCTGCCCGCGGATCCGGCTGCCCGCGACCTCGCCGAGCCGGCGCAGTTCGGCGCCGAGGGCGACGGTCCGCTGCCAGCCGCGGCCGGCCGTGCCCCGGTGCGGGAGCATCGCGCTGTGGAACTTCTCGGCCCCGGCCACCGAGGCGCGCCACTGGAAGTGCAGCACCCCGTCGGCGCCGCGGGCCAGCGCCTGGAGCGACCAGAGGCGGTAGAGGTCGGGGCGTTTGGGGACGTTCACCGGGCGCCAGCTGACGGCGGAGGGGGCCTGTTCCATCAGCAGCCAGGGCCGGCCGGCCTTGAGGGAGCGCATCAGGTCGTAGTTCATGGCGGCGTTCACGTGGGCGCGCGGGTCGGCCGGGTCGGGGTAGGCGTCGTCGGAGACGAAGTCCTCGTGCCGGCTCCACTCCCAGTAGTCGAGGGCCTTGAGCATCGACATGAAGTTGGTGGTGACCGGCACCCCGGGCGAGACTTCGTCGAGCACGGCCTTCTCGGCGCGGTGCAGGGCGAGCAGGGCGTCCGAGCAGAACCGGCGCCAGTCCAGCAGCTGGGTCGGGTTGACCGGACCGGGCGCGGTGCGCGGCGGCTCGACCTGGTCGAAGGAGTTGTACCGCTGGGACCAGAAGGCGGTGCCCCAGGAGCGGTTCAACTCATCGACGCTGCCGTGCCGTTGGCGCAGCCAGCGGCGGAAGTCGGCGGCGGACCCGGCGCAGAAGCACTCCTGGACGTGGTCGCCGTACTCGTTGTGGACGTGCCACAGGGCGAGCGCCGGGTGGCCGTGGTAGCGCTCGGCGAGCCTCCGGGTGAGCCGGACGGCGGCCGCGCGGTAGGCCGGGGAGGACGGGCAGTAGTGCTGGCGCGAGCCGAACTCCAGCCGGACGCCGTCGGCGGTGACGGGCAGCAGGTCGGGGTGGGCGCGCACCAGCCAGGCGGGCGGGGAGGCGGTGGCGGTGGCCAGGTCGACGGCGATGCCGTGCCGGTGGACCAGGTCGAGCAGCCGGTCCAGCCAGCCAAAGTCCCAACGGTGGGCGTCGGGTTGGAGCCGGGCCCAGGAGAACACGCCGACGGTGACCAGGTTGACCCCGGCCTCGGCCATCAGCTCGACGTCCTGGGCCCACACCTCCTCGGGCCACTGCTCGGGGTTCCAGTCCCCGCCGTACAGCAGGCCGGGCACGCGGGTGAGTCGGTCCATCGGCGCGTCATCCTTTCAGGGCTCCGCCGAGCAGTCCGGCCACGAACTGCCGCTGGAAGAGCAGGAAGAGCACCATCAGCGGGAGGGTGGCCAGGAAGGAGCCCAGCATCAGGCCGGAGTAGTCGACGTGGGTCAGCCCGGTCAGGGTGTTGAGCGCGACCGGCACGGTGTACCTGTCCTGGGTGTTGAGCATCAGCAGCGGCCAGATGAAGCTGTTCCACTGGCCCATGAAGGTGAAGATGACGAGTGCCCCCAACTGCGGCCGCACGCACGGCAGGACGACCCGGTAGAAGGTACGCAGCTCGCCGGAGCCGTCGATCCGGGCCGACTCCAGCAGTTCGTCGGGGAAGCCCAGGAAGCTCTGGCGCATCAGCAGGATGCCGAAGGAGTTGGCGAGGAAGGGCAGGACGACGGCCTGGTAGCTGTCGATCCAGCCGAGGCTGGCCATCATCTGGAACAGCGGGACCAGCAGCACCTGGAGCGGGATCATCATGGTGGCCAGCACCAGGCCGAGCAGCAGACCGCGGCCGCGGAAGCGGTACTTGGCCAGGCCGTAGCCGCACATCGCGGACAGCAGCGAGCTGAGCAGGGTGTGGACGACGGCGATGCCGAGGCTGTTGAGCAGGACCCGGCCGAAGCCGATGCTCTGCTGGAGGTGCACCAGGTTGTTCAGCAGCTCGCCGCCGGGCAGGAACGGCGGTGGGGAGTGGAAGAGTTCGGAGCTGCTGTGGGTGGCGGCGATCAGCATCCAGGCGAAGGGCAGCAGGCTGGCGACGGCGCCGAGGCCGAGCAGGGCGAGGACGGCGGCGCGGCCCAGGAGTCCGGCCCTCGTCGGTGTTCCGGCCTTCGACGGCGAGCCGGCTCTCATCGGCGGCGTTCCGGCCTCCATCGGCGATCTGGCCTTCATCGGCGGCGTTCCCTTCCGTAGAGCCGGAACTGGAGCAGCGAGACCGCCGCGATGATCAGCACGACCACCCAGGCGATGGCCGCCGCGTAGCCGAAGTCGAGCTGCTGGAAGCCGACCTTGTAGAGGTAGACCACCGGGGTGAGGGTCGCGTCGCCGGGGCCGCCGCGGGTCAGCACGTAGTTCTCGTCGAAGAGTTGGAGGGTGCCGATGGTGGAGGTGATGACGCAGAACAGCACCACCGGCCGCAGCTGCGGCAGCACCACCCCGGTGTAGGTGCGCACGGTGCCGGCCCCGTCGAGGGCGGCGGCCTCGTACTGGTCGCGGCCGATCGCCTGGAGTCCGGCCAGCAGGATGACGGCGTTGTAGCCGGTCCACCGCCAGGTGACCGAGCCGATCAGCGAGATCCGCGCCCAGGTGGGCGAGTTGAGCCAGTCGACCGGTCCGGCACCGAGCGCCTGGAGGGCCTGGTTGGCGAGGCCGCCGTCGGTGCGCAGCAGCACCTGGAAGACCACGGCGTAGGCGACCAGGGTGGTGATCGCGGGCAGGAAGAAGACCGCCCGCCAGCCGGAGCGGAAGCGCAGCCAGGACTGGTTGAGCAGGACGGCGAGCACCAGGGCGAGGCCGATCATCACCGGCACCTGGACGGCGAGGATGAGGCCGGTGTTGACCAGGGAGTGCAGGAAGGCCGGGTCGTCCAGCAGCCGGCGGTACTGGTCGAGCCCGACGAAGACGTCCACGCCGTCGCGGCGGGCGGTGAGGCTCTGGTAGAGGCTGGCGCCCAGCGGGTAGGCGAAGAAGAGGGCAAACAGGACGGCGGTGGGGCCGGCGAACAGCCAGGCGGCGGTGCGCGGGGAGCGTCGTCGGCGGGCCGGGGCGGTGCGGGCGGCGGGCTTGCGCAGGACGGCCGGGAGGCTGCTGGTCATCGCGCCCGCCTACGGGGTTACCGTGGCGCGGCCGGTCGCGGTGGCGATCTGGCGGGCGGCGGAGCGCAGCACGGTGCCCGGGTCGGCGCCGTTGTGCAGCACCTGGTTGACGGCGGTGGTGACGATGTCGCCGGCCTTGGAGTCGTCGGCGGTGCGCTCGACGGTGGGGATGGTGCGGGCCAGGTCGGCGAACAGCTTCATGGCGGGCTGGCCGCCGTAGTAGGGGGAGGGCTGCTGGAAGTACGGGTCGTCCAGGGCGGGGAGGAAGGCCGGGAAGAGGCCCTCGTGCTGCATCATCGAGGCCTGGTTGGCCTTGTCGGCGAGCAGGAAGGAGAGGAACGCCCAGGCCGTCTCGGGGTTCCCGCTCTGCGCGGGGATGCACAGGGTGGAGCCGCCGCTGTTGGAGGTGCGGGGGCCGCCGGCGGTGAAGGCGGGCAGCGGGACGACGCCGAACTTGCCGGACAGGTCGGCCATGTCGGCGGTGAGGGTGCCGTCCCACCAGGCGGCGGTGGGGGTGGTGGCGGCCTTGCCGTCGTGGGTGCCGGAGACCAGGCCGTCCCAGCCGTTCTCGAAGTCGACCAGGTCGCGGTCGACCAGCTGCTTCAGCAGGGTGAGCGCCCGTTCGGCGGCGGGGGTGGCGACGGCGACCTTGCCGTCGACGAACCAGGACTGGCCCTGCTGCTGGAGGAGTTGGGCGAACAGGCTGTCCTGTTTGGAGTCCAGGATGAGCAGCTTCCTGCCCGTGGCGTTCTTGAGGGTCGTCCCGGCGGTGAGGTAGTCGTCCCAGGTGGTGAGGGTGGCGGGGTCGATCCCGGCCTGGTGGAAGTGGTCGCGGCGGTAGAAGAGGGCGCACGGTCCGCTGTCCCAGGGCAGCGCGAGGACCCGGCCCTTGGCGTCCGTCACGGTGCGCCATGCGGCCTCAGCGTACTGGGACTTGAGGCCTTCGGCCCGGCTGCTGAGGTCGACCAGGGCGTTCGGGAAGTTGCCGATGTAGCTGGGGATCCGGCTGCCCTCGACGGTGAGGACGTCGGGCAGTCCGCTGCCGGCGCCGAGCCCGACCGTGATCTTGTCGTAGGCGTTGTCGTAGCCGATGTCGACCACCTCGACGGTGCTGCCGGGGTGGGCCTGTTCGAAGGCCTTGCCGAGCCGTTGCATGGCCTTGGCGGCGACGTCCCAGGACCAGATGGTGACCTTCCCGCCGACGGTGGCACCAGGGCTGCCGGTGAGCTTCCGGGCATCCGGGCCGCCCGCCCCGCCGGTGGCGCAGCCGGTGGCTCCGGCCGCCAGCAGGGCGCCGCCCGCGAGTCCGGCGCCGAGGAACCGGCGGCGGCCCAGGGCGGGGCCGGACTCCCGCTGCTCACAGGCGAGTTGGAGGGGTTTTCTGTGCCGGGTTTCTGCGGACATCTTGCCTCCCGACTGGTGAATGCCGAATGCTGTATACAGAACTCAGCATGCACAGTGCCGTCAAGGCCTGTGACTGAAATCGCGGAAGGTGCCAGGATGACCGCACGCGTTCCCCGGACCCACCCGTACGTCCCCAACTCCGCCCCCGAGGTGCGCGCCGCGATGCTCGCGGAGATCGGCGCCCGGGACGTCGAGGAGTTCTACGCCGACATCCCCGCCGAACTCCGGCTCGGCCGCCCGCTGCGGCTGCCGGCACCGTTCGACTCCGAGGCCCGGCTGGTCGCCCACCTGGAGGAGCTGCTCGCCCGCAACACCCCCGTGCCGCCCGGCCGTTCCTTCCTCGGGGCCGGCTGCTACCGGCACCACGTGCCCGCCGTGGTCGACGAGATCGTCAACCGCAGCGAGTTCCTCACCGCCTACGCCGGGGAGCCCTACGAGGACCACGGGCGCTTCCAGGCGCTCTGGGAGTACCAGTCCCTGATGGCCGAACTGCTGGCCGTCGAGGTGGTCAACGTGCCGACGTACGACGGCTTCCAGGCCGCCGCCACGGCCCTGCGGATGGCCGGCCGGGCCACCGGGCGGCGACGGCTGCTGCTGGTCGGCGACATCGACCCGGACCTGCTGTCCCGGATCCACGACTACGTCCGGGGCGTGCACCCGGTCGAGCCGGTGCCCGCCGAACCGAAGGCCGTCCGGGCCGCGCTCGCGACCGGCGACTGCGCCGCCGTGTTCGCGCAGCTGACCGACTTCTCCGGCCGGGTCGACCCCCGGCTCCCCGAGTACGTCGAACTCGCTCACACGGCAGGCGCGTTGGCCGTGGTGCAGGCCAACCCGATCAGCCTCGGCGTACTCGCCCCGCCCGCCGACCTCGGCGCCGACCTCACCTGCGGCGACCTCCAGCCGCTCGGCATCCACCCGAGCTTCGGCGGCGGCAACGCGGGCTTCATCGGCTCGGCCGACGACCAGCGCCTGGTGGCCGAGTACCCGAGCCGGCTGTTCGGCCTCGCCCCGACCGAGGTGCCCGGCGAGTACGGCTTCGGCGACGTCGCGTACGAGCGCACCTCCTTCGCGCTGCGCGAGGAGGGCAAGGAGTGGGTCGGCACCGCCGCCGCCCTGCACGGCATCGCCGCCGGGGCCTACCTCGCCCTGATGGGCCCGCACGGCATGCGCGAGCTCGGGGAGACCGTCCTCGCCAACACCGCCTACGCCCGGCAGCGCCTCGCCGGGGTGCCCGGGGTGGAGCTCGCCGAGCCGGAGGCGGTGCACTTCGCCGACTTCACCGTGCGCTACACCGGCGGGCCCGGCGCCGCCGCCGTCGCCGACGCGCTGCTCGCCCGCGGCCTGCACGGCGGCACCCCGGCCGGACCGCGCGAGGGCCGGTACTGCGTCACCGAGCTGCACACCCAGGCCGACATCGACCACCTCGCCGACGCGCTCGCGGAGATCACGAAGTGACGGGAGATCGTGAAGTGACCGACCATCGGACTGCCACGGCCGCCGAAGCGCGGATCGCCGCCAAACCCCCGCTGCGCCGCTTCCACCAGGCCCGCTGGGACGAGAAGCTGATCTTCGAGCTCGGCACCCCCGGCGAACGCGGCGTGCTCCCCCCGCTGCCCGAACCCGGCGTCACCGCCGCCGTCGGCGACCCGGCCGCCCGGCTGCCCGCCGCGCTGCGCCGCACCACCCCGGCCGCCCTGCCCGAACTCGGCCAGCAGCAGGTGCTCCGGCACTACCTGCGGCTCTCCCAGGAGAACCTGGGCGCCGACCTCAACGTGGACGTCGGCCAGGGCACCTGCACCATGAAGTACAGCCCCAAGGTCAACGACGGCTTCGTCCGCGACCCCCGGATCGCCGCCCTGCACCCCGCCCAGGACGCCTCCACCGTCCAGGGCGTCCTCGAACTCGCCCACCGCCTGGAGCAGTTGCTCAAGGAGATCTCCGGCATGGACCGGGTCAGCCTGCAACCGGGCGCCGGCAGCGCCGCGATCTGGACCAACGTCTCGGTGATCCGCGCCCACCACGCCGCCCGCGGCGAGGCGCAGCAGCGCGACGAGATCATCACCACCGCCTTCTCCCACCCCTCCAACGCCGCCTGCGCCAAGACCGCCGGCTACCGGGTGATCACCCTGCACCCGGACGCCGACGGCTACCCCGACATCGAGGCGCTGCGCGCCGCCGTCGGCCCGCGCACCGCCGCGCTGCTGATCACCAACCCCGAGGACACCGGCATCTACAACCCGCGGATCGCCGAGTTCGTCCGGATCGTGCACGCGGCCGGCGGCCTGTGCGCCTACGACCAGGCCAATGCCAACGGCATCCTGGGCATCACCCGCGCCCGCGAGGCCGGGTTCGACCTGTGCCACTTCAACCTGCACAAGACCTTCTCCACCCCGCACGCCTGCGGCGGACCGGCGGCCGGCGCCTGCGCGGTCACCGCCGAACTGGCGCCCTACCTGCCCTCCCCCACCATGGAGTTCGACGGCGAGCGCTACCGGCTGGAGACCGACCGGCCGGAGTCGATCGGCAAGATCCGCCCCTACCTCGGCGTCGTCCCCAACCTGGTGCGCGCCTACGCCTGGATCATGTCGCTCGGCGCCGAGGGCCTGCGCACGGTCGCCGAGACCGCCGTGCTCAACAACAACTACCTGCTGCACCGGGTGAAGCGGATCCGCGGCGTCTCCGTCCCGTACGCCGAGGGCCGGCCGCGGGTCGAGCAGGTCCGGTACAGCTGGCAGCGGCTCAACGAGGACACCGGCCTGCACAGCGAGGACCTCGGCCACCGCGCCGCCGACTTCGGCACCCACTACTGGACCA
This sequence comes from Kitasatospora sp. NPDC059146, assembly GCF_042786665.1. Classification (NCBI taxonomy): domain Bacteria; kingdom Bacillati; phylum Actinomycetota; class Actinomycetes; order Kitasatosporales; family Streptomycetaceae; genus Kitasatospora; species Kitasatospora sp. NPDC059146. The sequence goes on from NZ_JBHZCY010000077.1 coordinate 32,450, forward strand.
GCCACCACCCGTACGTCGTCCCTGAGCCGATGACCCTGGAGCCCACCGAGTCCTACTCCCGCGCCGACCTGGACGAGTACGCGGCGATCCTGGCCGAGGTCGCCCGGGAGGCCTACGAGGACCCGGAGACGGTCCGGACCGCGCCACACAACTCCACCGTGCACCGGATCCGGCACGAGCCGCTGGACGACCCGGCGGTCTGGTCGGTCAGCTGGCGCGCCTACCGCCGCAAGGTCCTCGGCGAACAGCCTCCGGGCGAGCAACCGCGGGGCGAACAGCCGTGACGGCAACCCCGGTCGGGCTGGTGGTCAACCCGGTCGCCGGACTCGGCGGCCGGGTCGGCCTCAAGGGCAGCGACGGCCCCGAGGTCCAGCGGCGCGCGCTGGCGCTCGGGGCCCGCCCGGAGGCGCTGCGCCGAGCGGAGCTGACGGTCCGCCAACTCGCCGGCGTCCGCCTGCTCACCGTCGCGGGAGCGATGGGCGAGGACGCCGTCACCGGCCGGCCGGCCCGCGTGGTGCACCGGCCCGGTCCCGCGCCCACCACCGCCGCGGACACCCGGGCGGCCGTCCGCGCCCTGGTCGCGGCCGGCGCCGGGCTGCTGCTGTTCTGCGGCGGCGACGGCACCGCCCGGGACGTCCTGGACGCGCTCGGGCCGGACGCCGACGGGGTGCCCGTACTCGGCATCCCGGCCGGGGTGAAGATGCACTCCGCCGTCTTCGCCGTCCACCCGCACGCCGCCGCCGAGGTGGTCACCGCCTGGGCCCGCGGCGCCGTCCGCCTGGAAGCCGCCGAGGTGGTGGACCGGGATGAGGCGGCGCTGCGGGCGGGCCTGGTCCGCACCCGGCTGTACGGCCGGCTGACCGTCCCGGTGCTGCCCGCCCGCGTCCAGCAGCGCAAGACCGGCAGCGGCCTCCCCGCCCCGTCCACGATCGGCGGGATCGCCGCCGAGGTCGCCGAACGGGTCGGGCCCGGCGGCCTGCTGGTGCTCGGCCCCGGCACCACCACCCACGCCGTCGCCACCGCCCTCGGCGCCCCCGACACCAGCCTCACCGGCGTCGACCTGCTCCGCCTGCACGCCGACGCACCGCCTGCCGTCCTGCGTCGGGACGCCCGCGCCGACCAGCTGTGCGACCTGCCCGGCGCCCCCTGGATCGCCCTCTCCCCCATCGGCGGCCAGGGCTTCCTGCTCGGCCGCGGCAACCGGCAGCTCACCCCCGACCTGCTGCGCGCGGCCGGCCGGGACCGGCTGCTGGTCCTCGCCACCGAGGCCAAACTGGCGGCCCTGGCCGGCCGCCCGCTGCTGCTGGACACCGGTGAACCGGAGCTGGACCACGCCCTCGCCGGGCACGTCCGGGTGATCACCGGCCACCGCTCCGGCGCCGTCTACCGCCTGTCCGCCTGAACCCCGTCCGCCTGGCGCCCGTCCACCCGTCCACCTTTCCCCCCGCCCGCGAAGGAGTTCCCCATGATCGACCTGCACGGCAAGCGCGCCCTCGTCACCGGCGCCGCCTCCGGCATCGGCCTGGCCACCGCCGCCCTGCTCGCCGAACTCGGCGCGGCCGTCGTCCTCGCCGACCTCGACGCCGACCGCGGCGAGCGGGCGGCCAAGGAGACCGGCGGCACCTTCGTCCGCTGCGACGTCTCCCGGCGCGCGGACTGCGAGCGGGCCGTCCGCACCGCCGTCGACCACCACGGCGGCGTGGACGTGCTGTTCAACAACGCGGGCATCATCCGCCGGTCCACCGTCACCGAGATCACGGACGAGGACTGGGACCTGGTGATGGCCGTCAACGTCCGCTCGATCATGCTGCTCAGCGGACTCGTCGTCCCGCTGATGGCCGCGAACGGCGGCGGCAGCATCATCAACACCGGCTCCGGCTGGGGCATCAAGGGCGGCGGCCGGGCCGTCTCCTACTGCGCCTCCAAGGGCGCCGTGGTCAACATGACCCGGGCGATGGCCATCGACCACGGCCCGGACAACATCCGGGTCAACTGCGTCTGCCCCGGCGACACCAACACCGGCATGCTCGCCGAGGAGGCCCGCCAGCTCGGCGAGAGCGCCGCCGCGTTCTACGCCGACGCCGCCGACCGCCCGCTCGGCCGGATCGGCCAGCCCGGGGACATCGCCCGCACCGTCGCCTTCCTGGCCAGCGACGCCGCCGCCTTCGTCAGCGGCGCCGTCATCGCCGTGGACGGCGCCGGAACCGCCTGACCGGCCACGCCGTCCGGCCCGGCGGGGGCCGGACGGCGGCCGGTACTCTACGGGACGAACGAGGAAGGGAAGCCCGATGGCGATCGAGCGGCGTCCGCTGCGCGAGCAGGTGAAGGACGAACTGCTGGAACAGCTCGGCCGCGGCCGGTTCACCCCCGGCGAGTCGATCAACGAGGTCCAGCTCGCCGAGGAACTGGGCGTCAGCCGGACCCCCCTGCGCGAGGCGCTGATCAGCCTGGAGCGCGAGGGCATCATCACCAGCGAGCGCGGCAAGGGCTTCCGCTTCGCACCCACCGGCAAGCAGGAGTTCCTCGACCTCACGGCCATCGTGATCGCCCTGGAGTCGCTCGCCCTGCGCACCTCCGACCCGGCCCACCTGTCCGCGATCGCCCCCAGGCTCCTCGCCGAGGCCCGCGCCTTCTCCGCCCCCCAGGCCCCGCACGGCACCATAGAGCGCCACGACGACGCCTGGCACGCCCTGTTGCTCTCCGGCTGCGCCAACACCCGGCTGCGCGACATGATCGACTCGCTGAAACTGACCCTGCACCGCTACGAGCGGGTCGTGGTCGGCGACGACGAGATCCTCCGCCGCGCCGCCGAGGAGCACGAGCGCATCGCCCAGTGCCTCCTCGACGGCGACCTCGACCAGGCCGTCGTCGCCCTGGAGGCCAACTGGACCAGCGGCATGGCCCGCATCCTCGAACGCCTCCCCCCGGTCGGCGCCCGCTGAGGCATCCCCCCACCCCCCGCCGCAGAGCTCCCGCTCGACCAGCCCGGCGCCACGCCCTACGCCCCTGGCCGGAGCCCGCCCGCGACCTCCGGCCGATTGCCACTCGTCCCACCCGGCGCAGCATGATGGCGCCCATGTGGGGCAAGTGGATCAACTGCCGGGTCCGGCCCGGCGCACGCGCGGACTTCGCCGCCGGACAGCGCCGCTGGTCGGCGATCGCGGACCAGCCCGGGCTGCTCGGGCAACTGGGCGGCTGGGACGGCACCGGCCGCCGGGCCCTGCTGTACGCCCTCTGGGCGGACCGGGCCGGGTACGACCGCTTCCTGCGCGAGCGCCACGACGCGATCGCCACCGAGGCCGCCCAGCAGGGCAGTTGGGAATCGATCCGGGTCGCCGCCGGCCCCGTCGTCCAGGCCTTCCCCGGCACGGCCCCCACCCTCCCGGACGCCCTCCGGCACGCCACCGTGCTGCGCGCCGCCGACTGCCGCCTCCACCCGAGCCGCGCCGAGCACTTCCTCGCCGTCCAACGCGACGTCTGGGCCCCCGGCATGGCCGCGGCCGGCGGCCTCCTCGCGGGCACCGTCACCCGCCTCGCCGCCGACCGCTACCTGGTCACCACCCTCTGGACCTCCCCCGAGGCCCACACCGCCTACACCACCCACGCCTTCCCCGCCCTGCGCGCCCGCGCGGACGTCCCCGTCGATGTCGCCACCCTGACCGGCCACGTCGTACCGCTGGAACCCAGCTGGCACGTCGGGTGGGCGGGATCGTCCGTCGGCTCCCTCACCGGAGTTCGACGGTGACGCCGTACTCGCGCAGGAGGTTCACGGTCAGCTCGAAGTAGGACAGACCGCCGCAATGGTGCAGAACGTGTCCGGCGAGGGCGTCGCGGGCGATGTCGGCGTGGTGCCAGACGAGGGTGAACGGGGGCACGACGGAGAACCCGCCGGCCAGGCAGTCCGTCATCGCGTCCAGGTCCCTGCCGTAGTTGGCGCCGGGGCCGAGCAGGGCTTCGCCGAGCGCCAGGAGCAAGCCGGCCCGGTCGGTGACGTGCTGTCCGTCCAGGTGGTACGTCCCGCCGGAGAGGCCCTCCGGCCCGTACGGGCCTCCGTGGGTGAGGTCCAGCCACGCGGACCGGCCCTCGGCGTCGAACCGCGCCCACTGGCCGGGCCGCGTGGGAACACCGTCGGACCAGACCTCCCGGACCGCGCGGGCGGCCAGGGTGGGGCGGTCGTCGCCGGGGTCGGTGACGGTGACGTCGATCAGGGCTCCGCCGAGAACGGACGGGCGTGCCTCGACAATATCCAGGTCGAGGCGGTGCCTGGTCATCGTCCGGCCGTGGCGGTCGATGCACCGGAGCGTGATCGGGTCGCCCTGCTGCGGAAGGGGACGGCGCAGCAGGGCCAGGAGCGGTGCGGCGGGTTCGCAGCCGATCAGCTGCACGGGCCGGGTGGGTCGCCGCGGGCGCGGGGTGAGCAGGCCGTCGACGGAACGGCAACCGCCCGACGGGCTGTCCCCCCGGATCGAGGGGAACCACAGGTCGAACCGCGGACTCGAAGGCAGCCGCCTGCCGCCCCAGAAGTCGTCCTCCCTGACGCCGGTGCCCACGACGATGTCCACGCACCCGGGATCGCCCGGCGTGGGCCACTGGGCCAGGACGGCCGTGCCCTCCAGGTCCCAGAAGCGGGCCGGCCCGTCGTTCGAGGGGTCCTCAGGCTCGATCGAGAGCATTCCGTCCCCCAGCAGCCGCACCGGTTCGGCGCCGGCCGCCACGGCCTGGACCAGCAGGCTCCCGCGCGGGCAGCCGCGCAGCGTCAGGACCTCTCGCGGCAGCGGCAGCGGGTCCGTGAACAGGCCCTCGACCTCCGCGCACCGCCCCCACAGCACGCCCTCCCCCTCACCGTCGATGTCCTCCCGCACCAGGAGGTACCGGACCGGGAAGTCCCGCTCCCACCCCGCGTGTTCCTCGGACCGCACGCTTCTCCCCCGCTACCCGGCCGTCTCGGCGCGCCAACCCTACGGCTCGCCGACGCCGACGCCCGCCGAATATCGCGCGCCCGGAACAACCCTCCTCGCCGGTCCTGCCGTAACCGGCCCGACGACCCCATGGCTCAGCTCACCACCGGCACACCCTCCGGCCGGCCCGCGAGCAGCGCGGCGACGTGGTCGGCGCAGCGCAGTGCGGCCTCCGTCATGGCGCTCCTGGTCATCCCGGCGACGTGCGGGGTGAGCAGGGCGTTGGGCAGCCCGGAGAGCGGTGAGGCGAAGGCGGCGTGCTCGTGGGCGAAGGTGTCCACGGCGGCCGCCGCCAGTGGGTGGGCCGGGTCGCGGAGGGCGTCGGCGAGGGCCTGCTCGTCGACGATGCCGCCGCGGGCGGTGTTGAGCAGGATCGAACCGGGCCGCATGCGGGCCAGTTCGGCGCGGCCGATCAGCCCCCGGGTGTCCGGGGTGAGCGGCACGTGCAGGGAGACCACGTCGCTGGTGGCGAGCAGGGCGTCCAGGCTCGCTACCGACCGCACGGTGGCGAGGGCCGGGTGCCGGGTGAGGGCCTGGACGTTCAGGCCCGGCGCCGTGGCCCGCTCGGCCAGGACCCGTCCGATCCGGCCCAGCCCGACGATGCCCAGGGTCAGCTCCGACAGCCCGACCGCGGGCGCGCCGGGCGAGGTCCAACGGCCCTGCTGTGCGGCCTCGTTGTACGGCACCAGGTTCCTGGTCAGGGCGAGCAGCTGGGCCAGCGCGAACTCGGCGACGGCGTTCGCGTTCGAGCCGGGCGTATGGGTGACCGTGACCCCGAACCGGGCGGCGGCGGCCAGGTCGACGTGGTCCGTGCCCGCCCCCGCCCGTCCGACCACCCGCAGCCGGTGCGCCACCCCGGTCTGCGTCGCCGCCGCGAGGAGCGCGGAGCCCAGCGGCACGCCCGCCCGGGACTTGAGCGCGTGGAAGCCCAGCCCACCGCGCGTCAGCTCGGCGCGCAGCGCCGCCTCGTCGAACAGGTCGACGTCGGTGAACTCCACCCGCCCCGCCCACCGGGCCGTGACCCCCGCAGGATCCGCCACCCGCCGCAGGTTCAACGTGACGGCCAGACCGTGCCCGACCAGGCGCTCCAGCTCCCGGTCGAGCAACTCCCCCGGCGCCGCGTCCAGCACCAGCAGCCGCTTCGGCCCCACGGCCACCACCCCCTCACGCCCCTGTCTGCCAGCAGTGTGCGGCCGCCCCCGATCGTGCCAGGTGCCACTGACACCCCCGCGCCTCCCCGAGTTCCACAGCTCTCCCGCCACCGACCTCCACATGCGGCCCGCCCCGGTAAAGGGCTCTCCCCCGGCACCGCCCGCCCACTGTCTGACCTGGCAGGATCTGCCGCCATGACGCACCACGAGACGCCCGCGCCGGCCGCCGGCCACTCGCACCGGCGGGGTGGCCGGGCCGGCGGTCGCCGGACTCCGCGCGGGAAGAACGACGTGCCGTGGCCCCGGCGGCCGGTGCTGACGGCGTTGTGGATCCCGGCCGCCGCCGCGCTGCTCCCCGTCGGCGGGGCGCTCGGCGCGTTCGGGCCGTGGTTCATCCTGCCCTCGCTGGCCCTGGCCCTGACCGGTGGGGCGGGCCTGGTCTACGCCGTGCTGTCCCTGGGGCAGTCCGCGGTGGTGCGGGGCCCGGCGCTGGCGCTGCTGCTCGCCCCGCTGATCGCCGTCCCGCTGATGAGCCTGAACACCACCCAGGCCACCGTGCTCTCCCTGCGGGGCACCGCGCACCCGGGCACCGTCACGGGCGTCACGGTGCACCACGGCAAGGGCACCAGCTACTCCTGCACCGTGCGCTACGACGACGCCCCGGCGCGCAGCCGGTCCGTGTCCTGCGGGTCGTTCGACGCGGCGGGCGAGCGGGTGAGCGTCACCGAGGATCCGGACGGCCTGGTGGACCCGGAGTTCACCGCAGCCGCCGAGAACCCCCGGTTCGACTTCGCCATGGTGGGCGTCGCCGATCTGTCCCTGCTGCTCATCGCCGGTGTCGCGGCCGGCCTGGGTGCGCTGGTCCACCTGCTGCGGGGGAGCCGAAATCCCGTTGCGCCGGCGGCGGGGTGACGACCATGATCCGTGAATGGAGCTGACGGAGCTGACGGAGCTGACGGAGCTGACGGAGCAGACGGAGACGGCCGAGCCGGAGATCGACCTGGGCGAGGTGCTGCTGCGCCGTTTCCGCGGCGAGGCGGACTTCCCCGAGCTCTTCCGGGTCATCGAGGAGTCGCTGGAGCACCTGCGGCCCTGGATGCCGTGGGTCGCGGAACACAGCGAGGCCAAGACCGCCGAGTTCCTGGCCGAGCGGCCGGGGAAGTGGGAGAGCGGCCAGGACTTCACCTACGCGATCCTGCTGGACGGCGCGATCGTCGGCGCCTGCGGGCTCTTCCGGCGCGCGGACACCGCCGACCACGGCCGGGAGATCGGCTACTGGCTGCACCCGTCCGCCACCGGCCGCGGCATCGCCACCCGTACCGCCCGGGCGCTGGCCGACCAGGCCTTCCGGCTCCCCGGCGTGGACTTCGTCGAGATCGTGCACGACCCGGCCAACCTCGCCAGCGGCGCCGTCCCGGCCCGCCTCGGCTTCACCGAGCACGCCCGCCGCCCGGCGAAGGCGATCGCCCCCGCCGAGACCGGCGAGGAGCAGATCTGGCGGCTCCACCGCAGCTGACCGACCCGGCCCTGCGGCCGGCGAGGGCCCGGCGGCCCGCAGCCGTGGGGGAATGCGTGCGGACCGCCGGGCGGCGCCGGTCGGACGGGACGATCCGGCCGGGCGCCGTGGGAACGAACGCGACCGGAGACTCACGCCTCCGTGCGGAGCGCCCCATTTCGAACCCCGCAGACCGGCCGCATACCCTCTGCTGCGACCTTGCGCGTTCGTTCCCACGCCCAGGAGAGTCGGCGTCGGCGCGACGGATAACACTTTTCTCCCCGGCCCCTCCGGCGCCCTTGATCGTCTACCCTCGGCTCCGACCCCCGACCCCCGACCCCCGACCCCCGACCGCCGGGCCCCGCACCCCCGCCCCCGTACCCCCGCCCCTCGGCGGCGACGACGAGAAAGCCGAGCCCCACCGTGCCGAACGCCCCCGTGATCCGCAGCGACGCCCCCGGCTCCTTCGCCTGGGGCGTCTTCCACGAGCGCCACCCCGAGCTGGTCCGCCGGGTCCTCGGCGCCCTGCCGTACGGCCCGGGCCAGCGGGCGGCCGTGGAGCGGCTGCTCACCGAGAGCACCAGCGGCGTCCTGGAGCCGCCGGCCGCGGACGGCCCGGACGCCGCCCGCTGGCTGGCGTGGGGCGAGGGGCTGTGGGGCAGGCCGTGGGGCGAGGCGCCGTTCCTGTGGGCGGAGAGCTGGTTCTACCACCGGCTGCTCGACGCCACCGGGTACTTCGGGCCCGGTGCCTGGCAGGGCGTCGACCCGTTCGCCCCGTTCAAGGACGCCGAACTGGCCGGACCGGCCGTCGACGGGGAACTGGCCGCGCTCGACGGGCTCGACGCCCTGCCGGAGCCGCGCCGGACGGACGCGCTGCTGCGGTCCGCGCTGTGGGGCAACCGCGCCGACCTGAGTTTCCAGCTCACCGCCGAGCCGGGCAGCGGCCCGGCCGACGCCGACCTGCTCGCCGACGACAGCGCGCTGCTGCGGGCCGAGTTGCAGCGGGCCGGCGGCGGGCGGGTCTGCGTCATCGCGGACAACGCGGGCCGGGAGCTGCTGCCGGACCTCGTCCTGATCGACCACCTGTTGAGCACCGGCCCGGTCGCCGAGGTCGTCCTCCACGTGAAGCCGCAGCCGTACTTCGTCTCGGACGCGACCACGGCCGACGCCCTCGCCGCGGTCGAGCGCCTGCGCACCGCGCCGTCACCGGCGGCCGGGGCCGTCGGCCGCCGCCTGTGGCGGGCGTTGGAGAGCGGCGCGCTCACGATCCGCACCCACCCGTTCTTCTGCGCGCCGCTCCCGTACCACGACCTGCCGGACGACCTGCGGTCCGAACTCGCGGGCGCCGCGCTGACGATCCTCAAGGGCGACCTCAATTACCGCCGCCTGGTGGGCGACCGCGACTGGCCGCCGACCACCCCGTTCCGCACGGCGGCCGAGCACTTCCCCTCGCCCGTCGCCGCCCTCCGCACCTTGAAGTCGGACGTGGTCGTCGGCCTCGCCCCCACCACCGTCGCCCAGCTCGACGCCGCCGGCGCCCCGTGGCGCACCACCGGCCGCCACGCCGTCATCCAGGTCCGCACGCACCGGTAGCCGGGGCTCCCGCGCCGGCGCGGCACCGGTTCCGGGCCCGGGTCTTCGCCCCGGTACGGTGTGACCGACCGTCACCCGAGCCCGTCAGCACGTCAGCCCGTCCGTACGCCAACACATCAGTACGTCAGTACGTCCGTACGTCTGCACCGAAGGAGCCGACCCCCCATGGCCGAGCAGCACACCACCGCCGGCCGGGGCCGCGCCCACGACCTGGTGTCGGCCGCGCTGGAGCGCGCCGCCGCCGTCGAGCACCTCAACGCCTTCATCACGCTCGACGCCGAGGGCGCGCTCGCGCAGGCCGCCCGCAGCGACGAACGCCGTGCCGACCGTGGCGGCGGCCCGGCTCCGTGGTCCCTGGTCGTCAAGGACAACACCCACGTCGCCGGCCTGCCCAACACCGCGGGCACCCCGGCGCTCACCGGCTTCGTGCCCGCCGCCGACGCGCCCGTGGTGGCGGCGCTGCGGTCGGCCGGGGCGATCGTGCTGGGCAAGACGAACATGCACGAGCTCTCCCTGGGCGCCACCTCGTGCAACCACACCTTCGGCGCGGTCGGCAACGCCACCGACCCGGCCCTGTTCGCGGGCGGCAGCAGCGGCGGTACGGCCGTCGCGGTGGCGGCGGGCGTGGCGGAGGCCGGGCTCGGCACCGACACCGGCGGGTCGGTCACCATCCCGGCCGCGCTCAACGGCGTCTACGGCCTGCGGCCCAGCGCCGGGCGCTACTCCTCGGCGGGGGTCACCCCGCTGTCCACCACCCGGGACACCCCCGGCCTGATGGCCCGTACCCTGGAGCGCCTCACCACGCTCGACGCCCTGGTCACCGGAGCCCCCGCCAGTCCGCCCGCCCCGCCCGCCCTCGCCGACCCGGTGCGCCCGCCGCGGCTCGGCCTGCCGAGGCAGGTGTTCACCGAGGACCTGGAGGACCCGGTCCGTACGGCCTGGGAGCAGGCCGTCGACCGCCTCACCTCCGCGCGGACCGAGTGGGTGCCGGTGGACACGGCGCACCTGGTCGAGTACGACGACCGGATCGGATTCCCGCTGGTCTTCGGCGAGTTCGCCACCGCCCTGGGCCGCTACTTGGCGGAGCACGGCGCGGGGCTCGGCCCGGCCGAACTGATCGCCGCGGTCGGCGACCCGGACATGGCGGCGCTGCTCGGGGCCGCCGCCCTGCCCAGTTCTCCCGGGTACCCGGGAGAGGCCGGTCTGCGCGGTGCGCTCGCCACCCGCCGCACCCTCCAGGAGGCCTACGCCGAGCTGTTCACCGCGCACGGCCTGGACGCACTGCTGAGCCCGACCGTCCCGGTGTGCGCCCGGCCGCTGCGCCGGTACGAGGACAGCCTCCCGCTCAACGGCCGGGACGCGCCCACCTTCCAGACCCTGATCCGCAACACCTCCCCGGCGGCCACCGCGGGCCTGCCCTCGGTGACGATCCCGCTCCCGGTCAGCGGCTCCGCCCCGGTCGGCGTCCAACTCATCGGGCCCCGGCTGGCCGACCGTGAGCTGCTCGCCACGGCCGCCCGGGTCGACGCCGTCCTCCGGTGCCGGTGAGCACGGCGCGCTGAGCCGAACCGCGTCGCACGGCGGGGTTCGCACGCCGGGTCCGTACCTCCGACGCCGTCTCAGGACGTCTGTACCGGAACCGTCCGCGGTCCGCATACTTCCGGTCAGCGCCCGTCAGGAGCAGCTCGTCCCGTGCCGCTCCCGGAGGCGCCACCCCCAGGGCCCGCCCCCAGGAGGAAGACCATGCGCAGGACCGCCGCCCGCATCCCCGGGACCACCGCACTGCTCGCCCTGCTGACCGCCACCGCCCTCACCGCCCCCTGCCCCGGCGCCGCCGCCGCGACCGCGACCGCGCTCACCCGCACCGCCGCCGGGGCCGAGCGGCTCGCCGTGGTCAGCGAGGCCGTCCTGAACGCCGAGGTGGACGGGACGGCCTGGTACGTCGACCGGGTCGGCGGCCGGGTCGTGGTGACCGCCGACAGCACCGTCTCCCCGGCCGCGCTCGCCGAACTCGTGCGCGCCGTCGGCCCCGACGCGCCCGCCCTGACCGTCCAGCGCGTCCCCGGACGGTTCACCCCGCTGCTGGCCGCCGGCGACGCCGTCTACGGCGGCCGCTACCGCTGCTCGCTCGGCTTCAACGTGGCCGACGGCGGCGCCCACTACTTCCTCACCGCCGGGCACTGCGGGAACGTCGCCGCCACCTGGTACGCGGACGGCGCCCACCGCACCGCGATCGGCCCGACCCTCGCCTCCACCTTCCCCGGCCACGACTACGCGCTGGTCCGCTACGACAACGAAGCGCTCGACCACCCCGGCGGGTTCACCTCCGCCCCCGACGCGTACGTGGGCGAGGCGGTCACCCGCACCGGGTCGACCTCCGGCACCCACACCGGCACCGTCACCGGCCTCGACGCCACCGTCCGCTACACCGGCGGCGGGACGGTCCGCGGCCTGATCCAGACCGACGTCTGCGCCGAGCCGGGTGACTCCGGCGGCCCGCTGTACGAGGGCGACAAGGCGCTCGGTCTGACCTCCGGCGGCAGCGGGGACTGCACCACCGGCGGGACGACCTTCTTCCAGCCGGTGAACGCGGCCCTCGCCGCGTACGACGTCAGCGTCTACTGACGCCGGTGCACTGAGCCTCCCGC
>NZ_JBHZCY010000078.1:0-44075 GCF_042786665.1 Kitasatospora sp. NPDC059146
GTACGTGACGGACCACGTGACGATCGCCGACCTGTTCTCGCACCGCAGCGGCCTGCCCGACCACGCTGGCGACCTGCTGGAGGACCTCGGCTACCAGCGCGACTACATCGTCCAGCACCTGCGCGACCAGCCGCTCAGCCCGTTCCGGGCGACCTACGCCTACACCAACTACGGCCTGACCGAGGCGGCGGTGGCCGTCGCCAAGGCCAAGGGGGTGGCCTGGGAGGACCTCGCGGCGGACGTCCTCTACAAGCCGCTGGGGATGGGCTCCACCAGCTCCCGGCGCTCCGACTACGACGCCGCGGGCAACAAGGCGGCGCCGCACGTGAAGACGGACGGCGGCTGGCAGGTCAGCACCACCGAGAACGCCGACTCGCAGTCCCCGGCCGGCGGGGTGAGCTCCACCGTGCAGGACCTCGCCCGCTGGATGCGGTTGCAGCTCGCCGACGGGAAGTTCGAGGGCCGGGCGGTGATCGACCCGGCGGCCCTGAACGAGACCCGCACCCCGCACTACGTCAACAGCCCGCCGAGGGCGCCGGCCGCCACCGCGGGCTTCTACGGCCTCGGCTGGAACGTGAACACCGACCCCGAGGGGCGGTTGCGGCTGAACCACTCCGGCGGCTTCGAGCTGGGCGCGGCGACCACGGTGACCCTGCTGCCCTCCGAGCAGCTGGGGATCGTGGTGCTGACCAACGGCCAGCCGACCGGCCTCCCGGAGGCGGTCGCCGAGGAGTTCTTCGACCTCGCCCAGAACGGTCGCGAGACGGTCGACTGGCTGTCCTTCCTCGGCAAGGTGGTCCCCGCCGCCGCGGCGAGCCCCGTCTCGAAGACCGACTACGCCAAGCCCCCGGCCGGAGCCGCCCCGGCCAAGCCGAACTCCGCCTACACCGGGACGTACGGCAGCGGCTACTACGGGACGCTGACCGTCGGCGAGCAGGACGGCGGGCTGGTGATGACGGTGGGTCCCGCCGGGCTGCGGTACCCGCTGACGCACTTCGACGGCGACGTGTTCAGCTTCGCCAGCAAGGGCGAGAACGCGGTCGGCCTGTCCGGGGTGACCTTCACGGTCGGCGGCGACGGGCGGGCCGCCAAGGTGGTCGTCGAGCAGCTGGACGTGGACGGCCTCGGGACCTTCACCCGTTCCTGACGTCCAGTTCCTGACGTCCGGTTCCTGGTGTCCCGTTCCTGAGGCCCGCTTCTCGGCGTCCCGTTCCTGACGTCCTGCGCGCGAGGCCACCGGGCCCCGACCGCCCCCCCCCGGAGCTGCGACGGACCGTCCGTCGGCCGCTCCCGGGAGGGCGGTGCGGGGCCCGCTGCGCGAAGTTGTCTGACCAAGTTCGGCCCGTGTTCGCCCGCGCGCCCTTCCCCGGGCGGCGTGGAACCGGTACTTCTGTGTCCCGCCCGTGGTGCACCGCCACCGGGCACCCACCCTCACGCAACCACACGGGACGAGGTACCCCCCATGCGACTTCGCTGGAGCCCCTTCGGCGGACTGCTCGCCACCCTCCCGCTCGTCGGCGCACTGGTCGTCGGCGCCCCCGCCGGCGCCCAGGCGGCGGGCGGCAGCGGCAACCTGATCGTCAACGGCGACGCCGAGGCCGGCGGCTACTGCACCAACGACTGGAGCGCCGCCACCACCGTCCCGGGCTGGACCGTCCAGGCCGGCGGGATCGACGTGATGTGCTCCACGGTCGGCTCCTTCGGCCTGCCGGGCGACGGGCAGACCGCCGGCAAGGCCTTCTTCGCACCGGGCAACTTCGGGGACGGCTCGATGAGCCAGACCGTCGACGTCTCCTCGGCGGCCACCGCGATCGACGGCGCCGGCGTGCACTACAACCTGGCGGGCTGGCTGGGCGGTTGGACCACGTACGGCGGCTACGCCGCGGTGAGCCTGCACTTCCAGGACGCCGGCGGCAACCCGATCGGCGCCACCGCCAAGCTGCCCACCGTCTCCGCGACCGACCGCGGCCTGGGCACCAAGTTCCTCTCCCGCAACGCCACCGGCGCCGTCCCGGCCGGGACCCGCTCGATCCAGGTCGAGGTGCAGTTCCTCTCCACCGCGAACGAGACCGGCTACCTGGACAACCTCTCGCTCACCCTCGACACCCCGGTCGCCGCGCCCGCGCCGATCGCCCCGCCGGCCTCCCGAGTGCCGGGCTACGACCACGTGTTCACCGTGATGATGGAGAACACCGACTACGCCCAGATCATGAACGACCCGGCGGACACCCCGTTCATCCACAGCCTGATGTCCCAGGGCGCCACCCTCACCGACTCGCACGGCGTCTACCACCCCAGCGACGAGAACTACCTGGCGATCGCGGGCGGCGACACCTACACCAAGGGCGCCACCTACTGGCCCAACATCAACTCCCCGCAGCGCAACCTCGGCGACACCATCGAGGACGCCGGCAAGACCTGGAAGGCCTACGAGCAGGGCATGGGCACGCCCTGCAACACCACCAAGGCCTACGACAGCTCCTACATGCCCGACGACGCGCCGTTCATCAACTACACCGACATCAGCGGCAACCCGGCCCGCTGCGCGGCCCACCTGTTCGACACCTCGCAGCTGACCACCGACCTCAAGTCGGCGGCCACCACGCCGAACTTCTCCTGGATCGCCGCCGACGACTACTACGACGGCGAGGCCTCCGGCAACGGCAGCGCCACCAGCCTCAAGACCCAGGACGGCTGGCTGCAGCAGACCCTCGCCCCGGTGCTGTCCTCCCCGGCCTGGACCCAGCAGCGCTCGCTGCTCGTGCTGACCTGGGACGAGAGCCAGAACGAGGGCTACAACCACCTGGCCACCGTCGTCGTCGGCTCCCAGGGCACCGTTCCGGCCGGGACCAGCAGCCCGCTGCACTACGACCACTACAGCATCGGCCGGACCTTCGAGTCCGCCCTCGGGCTGCCCGGTCTGACCGCCAACGACACCTACGCGACGCCGCTGAACGCCGCCTTCGCGCCGTCCACCGCGACCGGCCCGACCCTGACCGGCGACCTCAACGCGGTTGCCGCCGGCGGCAACCTCACCCTGCGCTACGCCCTGCCCACCGCCGCCCAGGCCGGTGCCAAGAACTGGATCGGCTTCTACCCGGCGGGCGTCACCCCGGGCTCCCGCTCCTCGCTCACCTGGTCCTACGCCCCGAACCAGAGCGGCGCCCTCACGTTCGCCAGCGGCAAGCTCGGCGGCGCGGGCCGGTACGACGCGTACCTCCTGGCCAACGACGGCTACTCGGTGCTGGCCGGTCCGTTCACCGTCACCGTCGGCTGACGACGGGAGAAAGCCGAGGGGGCCCGCTCGGAGAAGTCCGGGCGGGCCCCTTGCCCTTCCCCCGTCCGGGGTGCGGCCGCCGCCGGCCGCGGCCGTGACCGACCCTGCCGCTGAGCTGGACCTGACAGGCAACTTGCCCGAATCGCTGCGGAGTTCGGCGATTGGTTGAGACCATTCCGGTGAAATCGAGACCGGGAGTGGCCTTGTCCGTGCCGACCGCCGGGTTGTCCGTGCGCGCCCGCATCCTGCTGACCGTCACCGCCGTACTGCTGCTCGCGGCGGCCGCCTTCGGCTTCCACCGCGCGATCGGAGTGCACAACTCCGACCGTTTCAGGGGGTGTTGGCAGCTCACCCCGGCCCCCCGCGCCCCGCACCGCTGCGGCGCCCCACCGTCGTCGGTCCGGACCTCGGCCGCCGCCCCGCTGCCCGGCGTGAAGGTCACCCGGCGGGCGACACCGGGTGGTGCGGTGTCGAAGTGAGGGCGGGGCGGGGCGGCGAAGATCGTCCCAGCGGCCCGCTGCGGGGGTTGGGCGCCGGGCTACGCCTGCTCGGCCGGCGTGCCCGGGGCGGGGAGGGTCCCGACGGCGCGGGCGATGTCGGAGCGGAGCTCGTCCAGACTGTGGTCGGGGCCGAGGACCATGCGGCGGAGCTGGGGCATGGCCAGGCTCCAGCCGACCAGGCCGAGGGCGAAGAACAGGCGGGTGCGGGGGTCGCCGCTGCCCTGGGCGGCCTGGAGCTTGTCCTGGTAGTGGCGGGTGCGGGCCTCCTCGCCGGGGACGGGCCCGTCGCCGAGTTCGAGGGCCTCCCACATGAGCAGCCGCAGCGCCTCGGGGTGGGCGCGGTGGTAGTCGAAGAGGCGCTCGGCGTAGGCGGGCAGGTCGTCGTCGCCGGGCGGGACGGCCTCGGCGAGGTCGGCCATCAGGCGTTCGAGGACGGCGGCGAAGAGCTTGTCCTTGTCGCCGAAGTAGTCGTAGATCGCCCGCTTGTTGGCCCGGGCCTGGGCGGCGATGCGGTCCACCCGGGCGCCGGCGACGCCGTGGGCGGCGAATTCGGCGGCCGCCGCCGTGAGGATCCGCTCTTTGGTCGCCGTCGAGTCGTAGGCCATGGAGCGATGGTAACGAACCGGTTCGTTTGACGATCCCGCGGCGGTCTGCGACGCTCTCCCCGAGCTTCCGAACCAACTGGTTCGTTCGAATGGAGTGGTGATGCCCAGGACCGGTCCGCCCGCGCCTACCTCGCTCGTGCCCGCCTCGCCCGCGCCTACCTCGCGTGCGCCCGTCCCACCTGCGCCCGTTCCGTCGCCGCCCGCCGAGCTGGGTCGGCGGATGCCGCTGGTGATGGCGCTGGCCTGCGGCGTCAGCGTGGCGAACGTCTACTTCCCGCAGGCCCTCGCCCCGCTCGTCGCCGACGGCTTCGGCATCGCGCCGGGCGCGGCGGCGGGCGTGGCCACGGTCACCCAACTCGGGTACGCCGCCGGGATCTTCCTGCTCGTCCCGCTCGGCGACCGGCTGCCCCGCCGCCCGTTGATCAGCGTGCTGCTGGCCGTGACGGGCTGCGCACTGCTCGCCGCCGGGCTCGCCCCGAGCAGCGGTCTCCTGCTCGCCGCCGGTGCCGTCGTCGGCCTGGCCACGGTCGTCCCGCAACTGCTGCTGCCCCTGGCGGCCGGCCTGGTCGCACCCGACCGGCGCGGCGCCGTGATCGGCACCCTCCAGGGCGGCCTGATCGGCGGGATCCTGCTGGCCCGCACCTTCGGCGGCGTGCTCGGCGACCACCTCGGCTGGCGCGCCCCCTACCTGGTCGCCGCCGGGCTCACCGGCCTGCTCGCGCTCGTCCTCGCCCTGGCCCTGCCCAGCACCGCGCCCGCCACCCGCGAGCGGTACCCGGCGCTGCTCGCCGACACCGTACGGATGCTCCGCACCGAGCCGGCCCTGCGCCGCTCCGCGCTCTACCAGGCCACCCTCTTCGCCGGGTTCAGCGCCGCCTGGACGGCACTCGCCCTGCTGCTCACCGGGCCCCACTACCGGATGGGCGCCCAGGCGGTCGGCCTGCTGGCCCTGATCGGCGCGGCCAGCATGTTCTGCGCCCCGGCCGCCGGCCGCTGGGTCGACCGGCACGGCCCGGACCGGGTGAACGGCTGGTGCATCGCGGCCACCCTCGCCGCGGCCGCCGTGCTCACCGCGGGCGCGGCGGGCGGAGCGATCGGCCTGGCCGGGCTCGTCGTCGGCCTCCTGCTGCTGGACGTGGCGGTGCAGTGCAGCCAGGTCGCCAACCAGGCCCGGATCTTCGCCCTGAACCCGGCGGCCCGGAGCCGACTGAACACCGCCTACATGACCTGCTCGTTCCTCGGCGGCAGCGCCGGATCCTGGCTGGGCATCCGGGTCCACGCCCGCTACGGCTGGCCGGGGGTGTGCGCCCTCATCGCCCTCGCCGCGGCCGTCGCCCTCGCCGCCCGACTGCGTCGACCCGGCCGTACGGACACACCGTCGACGCCCCCGGCCGAGGCCGGGTGAACGGCCGCCGGGCCTCCGCCGCTGCCACGCCCCCGACCCTCCCGCTCCACCATCCGAAAGGACCTTCCATGACCTTCCCCGCCATGCCCGCCGCCGTCCTCCAGTTCTTCCGCGCCTCCCAGGACGGCGACGCCGACGCCTGGGCGGCCGCCTTCGCCGAGAACGGCGTCTTCCACGACCCCGTCGGCACCGCGCCGATCACCGGACGCGCAGCGATCCACGAGTTCATCGCCTCCGTGCTGCCCAACTTCCGGCCCTTCCTCGGCCTCACGCCCCTGGAGGCCCACACCGTCGGCCACCACGTCGCCGTCTCCTGGCGCGGCGCCGCCGTCGCCCTGGACGGCAAGCCGGTCAACTGGTCCGGCATCAACGTCTACGAACTGGACGACACCGGCCTCATCCGGGAGGCCAGGGCGTACTTCAACAGCGCCGTCTTCCAGGCCCAGTTGACCGGCTGACCGCCTGACCGCCTGAGCCCGGCCCACCGGGCGTGGCGGGGCTGTCGGCGGCACGAAGTCGGCTGCCCCGCCCGCCGGTCAGAGGATCCGAAGGCGGTCGAGGGCGAGGTAGGCCGCCGCCGTGTCGGTCATCGCACCCCGGCGGAGCACGCGGTCGCGGAACTCCTGGAGGGGGAGGGTGACCACGTCGATGAACTCCGTGCGCTCGGGGTCCGGTTCGGCGACGCGCACGCAGTCGGTGGCGAGGAAGGCGTAGCGGCGGATGGTGGAGTAGGCGTCGTGCCAGTAGGAACCGGCCTCGGTGATGGTGCCCTGGTAGCCGGTCTCCTCCAGCAGTTCACGGCCGATGGCGTCCATGGCCCGTTCACCGGGATCGATGACGCCCCCGGGAAGTTCGTGCAGCACGCGGTCGGGCCCGGGGCGGTACTGGCGGGCCAGGATGACCTGCCGGTCAGGGGTGAGCGCGAGCACGGCGGCGCCCGGACGCTCGCGTTTGAGGTGGAACTCCTCCTGCTGTCCGTCCGGCATCTCGAAGTGGACCTGATCGACGGCCCGGCCGAACTTCTCGAAGACGGTCGTGCGTTGGATCTCGCGCCACGGCGTGGTGTCGGTCATGCGAGGACTGTACGGGGCCGGGCCCGGTAGGAGACCGGGCTTCCTCCACCGATCGAGATCAGGGCGCGTGGGGGCGTAGCGTGGTGATGGTGACGAGCCGCGCGACGGGCGGAGCGGGGGTGCGTCTGGCGGAGCTGGTGGCCGCGCTCTCCCTGGGCGTGGACCTCGGGTTCGGCCAGCCGATGGAGCACGTGCTGCGCCAGTGCCTGATCGCGTTGCGACTGGCCGAGCGGCTCGGCCTGGACGACGACACCCGGTTGGTCGTCTACTACACAGCGTTGCTGGTCA
This sequence comes from Kitasatospora sp. NPDC059146, assembly GCF_042786665.1. NCBI lineage: Bacteria > Bacillati > Actinomycetota > Actinomycetes > Kitasatosporales > Streptomycetaceae > Kitasatospora > Kitasatospora sp. NPDC059146. The sequence continues at coordinate 7,149 of NZ_JBHZCY010000078.1, forward strand.
ACGTCGGCTGCCATTCGGACGCGCACGAGCAGGCGAAGTGGTTCGGCGACGACATCACGTTGAAGTCCGGCAAGTACGCCCACGAGCAGCGCAGTCTGGCGGGCGCGGCGGCGACGCTGCGGTTGATCGGATCGGGCAACCCGCCGCTGCACCGGTTCCGGGTCGGCCTGGAGTTCACGCTCGGCGGGTTCCGCGAGATGAACGGGATGATCAGCTCGCACTCGGCGCTGGCCCGCGAGCTCGCCCGCCGGCTCGGTCTGCCGGACGCCGTGCAGGAGGCGGTGGCCTGTTCGTACGAGCAGTGGGACGGGCGCGGCTGGCCGGGAGAGCGCAAGGGCGAGGCCGTGCCGCTGCCCTCCCGGCTGGCTCAGCTGTCCGAGTACGTCGAGGTGGCACACCGGATCGGCGGGACCGGCGCGGCCACGGCGCTGGCCAGGCGTCGGGCGGGGACGCAGTTCGATCCCGGGCTCACGGCCGAGTTCTGCCGGGAGCCCGAGGAGATCGTGGGCGGGCTGGACACGGTCCGTACCTGGGAGGCGGTGATCGGGGCCGAGCCCGCGCTCGGCATGCGGCTCGGGGAGGAGGAGTTCGACGCGGTGCTGCTCGCGGTCGCCGACTTCGTGGATCTGAAGTCCCCGTACACGCTGGGCCACGGCCGTGCCGTGGCGGAGCTGGCCGAGGCGGCGGCGCTCGGGCTGCGGATGGGTCCGGCCGAGGTGACGACGCTGCGCCGGGCCGGCCTGGTGCACGGCCTGGGCCGCCTCGGCGTCTCCAACGCGATCTGGGACAAACCGGGACCGCTGGGCGCGGGGGAGTGGGAACGGGTCCGGCTGCAGCCCTATCTGACGGAGCGGATGCTCCGGCAGTCCCCGGCGCTCGCGCCCCTGGGCGAGGTCGCCGTGCAGTACCGCGAACGGCTGGACGGCTCCGGCTACCCGCGCGGGCTCGCGGGCGGCGCGATCTCCTGGCCGAGCCGGATCCTGGGCGTCGCGGACGCGTACCGGTCGATGACCGAGCCGCGCCCGCACCGGGCGGCGCTCCGGGCGGCGGAGGCCGCCGCGCAGCTGCACGCCGAGGTCGCCGCCGGACGCCTGGACGGCGAGGCGGTCGCCGGGGTCCTCGCGGCCGCCGGGCACCGCACGCCCCGGCGCGGCGCCGGGCCCGCGGGCCTGACCACCCGGGAGATCGACGTGCTGCGGCTGCTGGCCCGCGGCTGCTCCAGCAAGGAGATCGCCGCACGGCTGGTGATCTCGCCCAAGACCGCGCGCAACCACATCGAGCACATCTACGCCAAGATCGGGACCTCGACCCGGGCCTCGGCCTGCCTCTTCGCGGTGCAGCACGGTCTGCTCTGAGAGCGGGGCCGGCTCCGGAAACGACGGCCCGGAGGAAGATGTCGAAGATGAGGCATCCGCCCCATGTGCCGGGCACGGCACGGGCCTAGCGTCGAGGCAGAACCGTCGAGGCAGAACCGTCGAGGCAGAACATCGGACCGTGGAGCGAGGCAGTCATGGGCGTCAGAAGCACACTGTTCGCGGTGACCTACGACCGGATGATGGCCAAGGCCGAGCGCCAGGGCCTGACCGACCTGCGCCGCCGGTTGATCGCCGAGGCCGGCGGCCGGGTGCTCGAAATCGGCGGCGGCACCGGGGCCAACCTCGCCCTCTACGGCGACGGCGTGGAGTCGCTGACGGTCACCGAGCCCGAACCGGCGATGGTCCGCCGGCTGGAGCGCCACGCCGCGGAGCGGGCTCCGCGCACCACGGTCCTGCGGGCCCCGGCCGAGGACCTTCCGTTCGAGGACGACAGCTTCGACGTCGTCGTGTCCACGCTGGTGCTCTGCGGGGTGAGCGACCAGCAGCGGGCACTGCGCCAGCTCGGCCGGGTGCTGCGCCCCGGCGGGCGGCTGCTCTTCCTGGAGCACATGCGCTCGGAGGACCCGAAGGCGGCCCGCCACCAGGACCGGATGAACTGGCTGAACCGGCTGGTGGTCTGCTGCGAGTGCAACCGTCCGACGCTCGACTCGATCCGGGCGGCCGGATTCGTCGTCGACCACGTCGAGCGCCAGGTCTTCCCCACGAGTCCGTCCTTCATCGGCCCGGCCGTGCTGGGCAGCGCCAGGCTCCCGGCGGCGACCCCCTGGTCGGGCCACCGCCCTGCTGCGGCCCGACCGAGCGACCAGGCCACAGAGCCGAGGGCCGAGCCTCCAAACCGAGAGGGTCAGACCCTCACGTCACGGGCGATGCGGTACAGCACGTTCGGACGCAGCGGCCCTTCGGGCGCGGTGGTGTCCTCGAAATCGTCAGCCGGGTCTCGGGTCATGCCGATCCGGCGCATCACTGCCTGGGAACGGAGGTTGGTCGCAGTCGTCACCGCGAGGATCTCGGGGAGTTCGAGCGTGTCGAAGCCGAAGGCCAGGCCGGCGAGGGCGGCCTCGGTGGCGTAACCGTGGCCCCAGGCCGAGCGGGCGAGCCTCCAACCGATCTCCACCCCGGTGAACGGCAGACCGTCATCCACCTGGTCCAAGCCCGCGAAGCCGACGAACTCGCCCGTGGCCCGCACCTCGACCGCCCACCATCCGTAGCCTCGCCGGTCGAACTCGGCCTGGAACCGCGCCACGGAGGCGTCGCTCTGTTCACGGGTGAGCTGGTCCCCCAAGTGCTCGCGAACCTCGAGATCAGCATTCATCGCCGCCCACGGTTCAAGGTCGGATTCTTCCCATCGACGAAGGATGAGGCGGTCGGTACGCAGTTCAGCCATGTTGCCCAGCCAACGTGAGCTCCGGCCCCAAGGCAATCCATTTTTCTCAGGACGAACGGGTCGGCCGGAAATCCCGGCTGCATCGTACTGGCCTCTACCGTCGGAGGCGCCTGACGCGGGCCCGCGCGGACGGGGCCACGAGCGTGGCCGTGGGATCAGAGGGTCATCCCCCTGGCGAGGAGGTCCATGGTCCGGTCGACGAGGTCGTGCAGGTCTTCCTGCTGGCCGCCGCTGACCCACTGCCACAGGGTCTCGTCGACGGCGGCCATCACGGCGACGCAGATGACGCGGACGGGCAGGGAGTCGGCGGGGTGTCCGGCGCGTTCGGCGAGGACAGCGGCGAGCATGTCCGCGTCCCGTGCGGCCTGTTCGGCGGTGCGGCCGCGGATCACCGGGACCTCGCGCACGAGGCGGGTGCGCTGGACGAGTTCGGTGCGGTCGGTGGCGTGGAGGTGGTCCAGGGTGTCGAGGACGGCGTGGCGCAGGGATTCGAGGACCGGTTCGCCGGCGGGGCGGGACCGCAGTCCGGCTGCCAGGAGCGGGTCCTGCTCGTCGGTGAGGACGATGTCCTCCTTGGTGGCGAAGTAGCGGAAGACGGTGCTGGGCGAGACCTCGGCGGCGGCGGCGATCTCCTCGACCCGGGTGGCCTCGTACCCGTTCTCGGCGAACAGGCGGTAGGCGGCGCGGCGGATCGCCTGCCGGGTCCGGGCCTTCTTCCGTTCCCGCAGCCCGGACCGGTCACCGGTGGTGCCCGTGGTGCCCGTGGCGGGTGTGGGGGGCGTGGCTGGCGTGGGGGTCTCGGGGGTCATCGTTCGGCGGTCCTTCGGTCGGGGGCGGTGGTTCCAGGTCGGGGTGCGGGGGCCGGTGCGGGGGCGGGCAGGAACCGGAGCACGAGCAGAGCGACGGTCAGTGCGGCGGCCGCGCAGGCCGCCAGGAGGACACGCGTCCCGTCGGTGAAGGCGCGGTCGGCCGAGGCTGCCAGCCGGCCGTCCGTGAGGCGGTCGGCCACCAGATGGGCGGCGGCGACGGACTGCCGGGCCGCCACGGCCTGGGCGGCGGGGACGGCGTCGGTGTCCAGCCGGGCCGCGTACACGCTGGTCAGGATGCCACCGAGCACCGCCACTCCGAGCGCGGAACCGCACTGGCGCAGCGTGGTCAGCAGGCCGGAGCCGCTGCCGGCGCGTTCGGTGGGCAGTGCGCCCAGGGCGGCACCCACGGCGGGCACGATCGCCGTACCGAGTCCCAGGCCGGCCAGTGCCAGCCACAGCGCCAGGGCCGGGTATCCGCCAGCCTGCCCCACGGCCGCGCCGAGGAGGGTGGCGGCGGACAGGGTGAGCAGCCCGCCGCCGATCACGGCGCGTGGGCCGAAGCGGGCGGTGAGCGCGCCGGTCAGCCTGGGGGCGGCCGCCATGGCGGCCATCAGCGGCAGCATCGCCAGTCCGGCGCCCTGGCCGTCGTAGCCGCGGACGTCCTGGAGGTGCTGGGGCAGGGCGAACATGAGGGCGGCCAGGACGAACGAGACCAGCGTGGCCGCCGCCGTGCTCCACACGAACTCCGGCTGCCGCAGCAGGGACAGGTCCAGCAACGGCCGCTCCCGGCCGCGCGAGCGCCGTACCAGAGCGGCCAGCAGCACGGCCGAGGCCGCGGCCGCGCCCAGGACCGGAGGGCTGGCCCAGCCCCGTGCGGGTCCTTCGTTCAGGGCGAGGACCAGAGCGCCCAGTCCCGCGACCGTCAGCGCGGCGCCGGTGACGTCGAGCCGGGGCGAGGCCGGGTCCCGGCTCTCCGGCAGCAGGAACACGCAGGCCGCGATGCCGGCGAGCGCCAGCGGCACGTTGACCAGGAAGACCGAGCCCCACCAGAACCGCTCCACCAGCCAGCCGCCCAGCAACGGGCCGAGCGGGAACCCGAGCGCGGACACCGCCGACACGACGCCGAGGGCCCGGTCGCGCTCCCGCGGGCCGAACAGGGACGGCAGCACGGACAGTGCCAGCGGCATGACCAGTGCGGCACCCGCACCCATCAGCGCACGGGCCACGAGGACCGGCCAGACCGTGTGGGCGGAGGCACCCAGCAACGAGGCGCCCAGGAAGACCCCCAGGCCGGCGACGAGCACGCGCCGCCGGCCGAAGCGGTCGCCCAGCAGCCCGCCCGGGAGCATCAGGGCCGCGAGCACCACCAGGTAGCCGTTCACCATCCACTGCAACTGCCCGCCCGTGGCACCCAGCTCCGCCGAGATCGAGGGCAGCGCCACGTTCAGGACCGTCGCGTCCAGGCCGAGCAGCAGATTGCAGGCCACCAGGGCCGCCAGTGCCCACCAGCGCCGCGAGCGGGACAGCGCCGACGACGGGCACGCCATGCCAACCTCCAGGAGAACCGAACCACGAATATGACACCAGACTCCCATATGGGAGTCGACTGTCAAAATAGGCGGCCCGGGCGACGGGCCGCACCGGCCCCTGGGCATGCAACGGCGAGGCCCCGTGCTCCCGGGGTCGGGAGTACGGGGCCGTTGTGCGCGTTGGGGTCAGGCCGCTCGCGTGCGAGTGGCCGGGCCTGCCGTGGTCGGGCTACATCGGAAAGATCGGGGCGGAGACGACGTTCTCCTCGGCGCTGTCGTAGCAGGAGAACAAGCGGGCCTGGGCGCCCTGGTAGAGCCCGCCCCAGGAGTTGAGGCAGTTGGCGGAGGCGACCTTCGGCTGCATCTGCCTGCCGTTGCCCTTGTGGACCCAGTTGAACCAGGTGTCGTTCGCGGAGCCCTGGGTGCAGGGGTACAGGCGCATGTGGTTGCCGGTGACGTCGCCCCCCTCCCAGTTGTTCACGCACAGGGTGTGCACGTGGTCGTTGCTCGTGGCCGCCTGGATCTGGAAGTGGGTGGCGTCCGCCGGGTACAGCGACCACTGCTGGGCCTGGGTGCCGTTGCATCCCCAGATCTGGACCGTGGCGCCGGAGACGAAGTCGGCGCCGGAGACGTCGAGGCAGTAGCCGTTGGCGAACCGGACCTCACCCCAGACGGACCTGGTATCGGCGTGGGCGGTGCCGGTGCCGAGCGTGGCGGCGAGCAGAGGTGCTGCGGCGACGGCGGCGAACGTGGCCAGGAGTTTGCGCATGATGATCTTCCCCCGTTGATCGACAAGCTGTTGATCACGATCGTAGGGGAATCCCTCCGCACGATGATCACCGAGCGGCAACGAACAGGAGACGAAGCGGGGTCGTGGGCCCGGGGCCGGCGGCGGCCTCCGCATCCCGCCCAGGGTTCGGCGGGCAGACGCAGGGTGTCGACGGCGCCGCGCGGCGAGCGGATGCAGCGCCCGGGGGATGCGGCGCCCCGGGGGATTCAGCCGCGGGCCGCGCGGGGGCCCGGGAGGGCGAGGGCCAGGAGTGCGGCGACGGTGGTGAAGGCGGCCGCGGCGAGCAGGGCCCGTCCGTAGCCGGCGGTGGCGGCCTGGGCCGCGGTGCCGCCGTGGGAGGCGGCGGTGTGCGAGGCGACGGAGGCGAGCGCGGCGAGGCCGAGGGCGCCGCCGACCTGCCGTGAGGTGTTCACCAGCCCCGAGGCCAGCCCGGCCTCCTCGGGCCGGGAGCCGGCGGTGGCCGCGACGGTGAGCGGCATCGTGGCCAGGCCCAGGCCCAGGGTGCAGAGGACGAACGGCGGCAGGACGTCGGTGGTGTACGAGCCGTCGGCGGTGATCTGCGACAGCCAGCCGAACCCGGCGGTGCTGACCGCCGTGCCGAGGACCATCAGCGGGCGCGAGCCGGTCCGCCCGATCAGCCGGGTGGCGATCCGGGCGCCGGCGATGATCGCGAGCGCGCCGGGGACGAAGGCCAGGCCCGCCCGCAGTGGGTCCCACAGGAGGACCTGCTGGAAGTAGAGCGAGAGCAGGAACCACATCGCGAACATGGCCGCCCCCAGGGCGAACACGGTCGCGTTGGCCAGGACCAGCACGGGGCGGCGCAGGATCGTGAGCGGCACCAGCGGCTGGGCGGTGCGGGCCTCGATGACGGCGAACGCGGTGAGCAGCGCGAGGGCGGCCGCGACGGGGGCCCACACCTGGGGCGCGCCCCACGGGTGGGTCTCGGTGGCGACGATGCCGTAGGTGAGCAGGGTCAGCCCCAGGGTGACGGTGAGCGCCCCGGGCAGGTCCAGGCGGCGGCCGGCGCGCGGACGCTGCCCGACGGGGACGGAGCGGACGGCGGCGACCACCAGGACCATGCCGATCGGCACGTTGACGAAGAACACCCAGCGCCAGCCCGCGTACTGGGTGAGCACGCCGCCCAGCACCGCGCCGGCCGCGCCGCCCGCGGCCATCACGGCGCTCCAGGCGCCCATCGCCCGGGTGCGGGCGCGGGGTTCGGTGAAGGTGGTCATGATCAGGGTCAGGGTGGCCGGGGCGAGCATCGCGCCGCCGACGCCCTGGGTGGCGCGGGCGGCGATCAGCAGCGGGCCGTTGCCGGCCAGGCCGCAGACCAGGGAGGCGGTGGTGAAGGCGGCCAGCCCGGTGGTGAAGGCGCGCTTGGCGCCGATCAGGTCGGCGAGGCGGCCGCCGAGCAGCAGCAGCCCGGCGAAGCCGAGGGTGTAGGCGTTGACGATCCACTGGAGCCCGGCCGGGCTGAGGCCGAGGCTGTCGCGGACCTGCGGCAGGGCGACGTTCACGATCGACACGTCGAGGACGACCATGAACTGGGCGGCGCAGGCGATCCACAGGACGGTCGAGCTCCGGCGGTCCGGGGCGGAGGTCCTGTCCGCACTTCCGTCCTGGGTCAGTTCGGCGGGCGGGGTGGTGCGTGCGCGCGGTGCGGGGGCTGGCTCAGGCATGGGGGAAGAGTAACTCTATAAATAGAGTCCTCCTATTTCCTATCCGACTGCGGTGGGCGCTGCATGTGCCGCGTCCAGGGCCGCGTCCCCCGCGTAGGCGGTGGCGATCCGCCCGAAGCCGCGCCGCAGCACCTCGTCCACACCGGCTTCGACGTCCCCGACCGGCGCCCCCTGGGCCAGCAGTCGGTGCCGGGCGCCGAACGCGGCGGAGGCCACCGCGCCCACCAGGCCGGCGAACAGCTCCTGGTCGGCCACGGCCGTCCGGCCGGCGGCCCGCTCGGTCAGCGCCGCGAGCAGCAGCTCCCGCCGCTCCCGGTCCAGCACCAGGTACGCGTCGCGCAGCGCCGGGCTCGCCAGCAGCACGCCCGCGAAGGTCCGGGACCGGGGCAGGCCGTCCTCGTCGAGCCCGATCCGGGTGACGGAACGGAAGCACGCCTCCAGGGCGGCGATCAGTCCCAGGGTGGTGCCCGCCCCCGCCACGGCCGCGGTCAGCCCCTGGTTGAAGTCGGCCCGGCGGCTGAAGAAGATCTCCTCCTTCGTCCGGAAGTGCGTGAACACCGTCGCGGGCGCGACCTCGGCCGCCGCCGCGATGTCGGTGAGCCGCACCTCCTCGAAGCCGTGTGCGGCGAACAGCCGGAACGCCGCGTCCCCGATGGTGCGACGGGTCCGCTCCCGCTTGCGTTCGCGCAGGCCGGAGGTGGTCTCGGCGGGGGTGTCGGTGCGGGTGGGCATGGATCAAGCCTAGCCGTAGTCGCCGGATTTCTGGAGTCGCTCCATTTCCGGGCCGCGCCAATGCCTTCGGTCGGACGGTTCGATGACGTAGGGTCAGCAGTCGACAGCGGAGCGAAGCGAAGGGTTGGACCCCATGGCCGAGCAGGGTGCCGCAGGCGCGGTGGAGACGGCGCGCCGTTACTACGGGAGCGCCGAGGTCGACGGCTTCTACGCCACGGTGTGGGGCGGGGAGGACATCCACACCGGGACGTACCTCGAACCGGACGAGTCCATCGCGCGGGCGTCCCGGCGCACCGTGGAACGGGTGGCGGCGAAGGTCGCCGGGCGGCTCGGGCGCCCCGGGGCCACGGTGCTGGACCTCGGGTCCGGGTACGGCGGTGCGACCCGCTACCTGGCCGGGCGCTTCGGGTGCCGGGTGGTCGCGCTCAACATCAGCGAGCGGCAGAACGCGCACCACCGGGCCGTCAACGCGGCCCAGGGGCTCGACCGGTCGATCGAGGTCGTCACCGGCTCGTTCCAGGACATCCCCTTCCCGGACGGCCACTTCGACGTCGTCTGGTCGCAGGAGGCCTTCTGCCACAGCCCCGACCGCGACCGGCTGCTCGCCGAGGTCGCCCGGGTGCTCCGGCCCGGGGGCGAGGTGGTCTTCACCGACGTGATGGCCGCCGAGGGGGTCGCGCCCGAGACGCTGCGGGCGGTGGTGGCGCGACTGGAGGTGGCCGAACTCGCCACCCCCGGCTACTACTTGAAGCGGTTCGCCGAACTCGGCCCGCTCCGGGTCGACTTCGACGACGAAGGCGGGCAACTCCTCACCCACTACCTGCGCCTGGTGGCGGAGACCGAACGCCGGGCCCCGGAGCTGCGCCGGCTCATCGGGCCGGACTACGTCGCGGGGCTGCTGGAGAACCTGCCGCTCTGGGTGGAGGCGTGCCGGCAGGGCCGGTTGAGCTGGGGGATCTTCCACGGCCGGGACGGCCGCGACGGGCACTGACCGGTCGGGGCCGCTGACCTGGACGGCCCGCCGGGCCGGCAACGCTGCGAAAACGATGCGACTACCGGTGCAGCGTGTGAGTGCGCGACGGTCGGAACGTGCAGGCAATCACCGACCGGCCACCCACCGCGCGGCCCACCGGACCCGCCGTACCGGCCGTACCCGAGCGGACCGCCGACGGGCGGGCCCGGTTGCGCGTGCTGATGGCCGGGACCGCCCGGGGCGACGAGCGGGCCTTCGAGGAGCTCTACGCGGCCACCGCCGGCGCCGTGCTGGGCCTGGTGCTGCGGGTGGTGCGCGACCGCGCGCAGGCGGAGGAGGTCGTCCAGGAGGCGTTCTGGCAGGTCTGGCGGGAGGCCCCGCGCTACCGCCCCGAGCGGGGCGAGGTGCTGACCTGGATGCTCACCGTGGCCCACCACCGCGCCGTCGACCGGGTCCGCTCCGCCCGGGCGGCCGCCGACCGGGACCGCGCCGCCGCGCTGCGCGGCTACACCCCGGACTTCGACCAGGTCGCCGAGCAGGTCGAGGGCGCGCTGGAGCGCGAGCTGGAGCGCCGGACGGTCCGGCACGCGCTGGCCGGGCTGACCGAGGTCCAGCGCGAGTGCCTGCTGCTGGTCTACTTCGGCGGCTGCACCCACACCCAGGCCGCCGCCGCGCTCGGCGCGCCGCTGGGCACCGTCAAGACCCGCATCCGCGACGCCCTCGGCCGGCTGCGCGAGGAGCTCGGCGACGCGGCCGGGCCCCCGCCCCGGCCGCGCGCGCGTCGGCCGACCGGGCCCCGGCGCCCCGTCGTAGGCTCGCGGCCGTGACCGCCCCGACCGCACCGGCCCCGGCCGGACTGACCACCGGAGCCCTCGCCCGCCGGCTCGGCGTCTCGCCCACCACCATCCGGTCCTGGGAGCGCCGCTACGGCATCGGCCCGGCCCACCGCGCCCCCGGGCGGCACCGCCGCTGGGAGCCGGAGGACGTGGCCGTCCTGGAGGAGATGTGCCGGCTCACCGCCCGGGGCGTCAACCCCGCCGAGGCCGCCCGGACGGCCCTGGCGTCCGGGTCCGGCCCTGGAACCGGCTCCGACTCCGGGTCCGGCTCCGGGCCCGGGCGGTCGACCGCCCGGACGGGGACGGCCTCCGGCGGCAACACCCTGCCGGTGGGCACCGTGCGCCCCGAGTGCCGGGGCCTGGCCCGGGCCGCCGTCCGGCTGGACGCCCCCGAGGTGGCCCGCATCCTGCGCCGCAGCGTCGACGAGCTCGGCGCCGTCGTCGCCTGGACGGAGGTGATGACCCCGGCGCTGCGGGCGGCCGGGCGCAAGTGGGTCGCCGAGGGCGAGCGCTACGTCGAGGTGGAGCACCTGCTGTCCTGGCACGTGGCGGCCGCGCTGCGCCGGGTCGCCGACCGGCCGGAGCCGCTGCCCGGCCCGGCCGTGCTGCTCGCCGGGATGCCGTCCGAACTGCACGCCCTCCCGCTGGAGGCGCTCGCCGCGGCGCTGGCCGAACGCGGCCTGCCGTTCCGGATGTTCGGCCCCGCCCTGCCGCCCGAGGCGCTGCTCGAAGCGGTGCGCCGGACCGGCCCGCCCGCCGTGCTGCTCTGGTCGCAGGTCACCCGCACCGCCGACCGGGCCCTGGTCGAACGGGTGGTCCGGACGGCCTGGGGCCCGCAGGGCGCGCGCACCCAGCCGGTGGTGCTGGTCGCCGGGCCGGGCTGGGCCGGCCCCCGCCGCCCACCGGGCACCCTGCGGCCGCGCGACCTCGCCACGGCCGTCGACCACCTGGAGGCGCTGCTCCGCTGACCAGGACCGGGGCACCCCCCCGGCCCCCGGACACCCGCCGGGCACACCCACCGGGCACACCCCGCCGTACGGAAGGAACCGAAGGAGCGGACCATGGACGAGCCGACCCCGACCGGCAAGCACTGCCTGGTCACCGGCGCCACCGGCTACATCGGCGGCCGCCTGGTCCCCGAACTGCTCGCCGCCGGGCACCGCGTCCGCTGCCTGGCCCGCGACCCGGGCCGGCTGCGCGACCAGCCGTGGCGCGCCGAGGTGGAGGCGGTCGCGGGTGACGTCACCCGGCCGGAGGCGCTGGACGGCGCCTTCGACGGCGTCGACGTCGCCTACTACCTGGTCCACTCCCTCGGCACCGGGCCGGACTTCGAGTCCACCGACCGCCGCGCCGCCCGCGCCTTCGCCCGCGCGGCCGCCCGGGCCGGGGTCGGCCGGATCGTCTACCTCAGCGGGCTGGTGCCCGCCGGGGTGCCCGAGGCCGAGCTGTCCCCGCACCTGCGCTCGCGTGCCGAGGTCGGCCGGGTGCTGCGGGAGGCCGGGGTGCCCACCGCCGAACTGCGGGCCGCCGTCATCATCGGCTCCGGCTCCGCCTCCTTCGAGATGCTCCGCTACCTGACCGAACGCCTGCCCGCCATGGTCACCCCGCGCTGGGTCAACACCCGGATCCAGCCCGTCGCCGTCCGCGACGTGCTCCACTACCTGGTCGGCGCGGCCGGGCTGCCGCCCGAGGTCGACCGGGCCTTCGACATCGGCGGACCGGACGTGCTGACCTACCGGCTGATGATGCAGCGCTACGCCCGCGCGGCCGGCCTGCCGCCACGGCTGATCCTGCCGGTGCCGGTGCTCACCCCGGCGCTGTCCAGCCACTGGGTCGGCCTGGTCACCCCCGTGCCCGGGCCACTCGCCCGCCCGCTGGTGGAGTCGCTGCGGCACGAGGTCGTCTGCCACGAGCACGACGTCGCCCGCTGGATCCCCGACCCGCCGCAGGGCCTGACCGGTTTCGACCGCGCCCTCGAACTCGCCCTGCGCCGCATCCGCGAGGCCCGGGTCACCACCCGGTGGTCCTCCGCCTCGCTGCCCGGCGCCCCCAGCGACCCGCTGCCCACCGACCCCGACTGGGCCGGCGGCAGCCTCTACCAGGACCTGCGGGAACGGCGGGTGGACGCCGACCCGGCCGCCGTGTGGCGGGTCGTCGAGGGCGTCGGCGGCGACAACGGCTGGTACTCCCTCCCGTTCGCCTGGGCGCTGCGCGGCACCCTCGACCGGCTGGCCGGCGGGGTCGGCCTGCGGCGCGGGCGACGCGACCCGGAGCACCTGCGGGTCGGCGACGCCCTCGACTTCTGGCGGGTCGAGGAGATCGAACCCGGGCGTCTGCTGCGGCTGCGGGCCGAGATGCGGCTGCCCGGCCTGGCCTGGCTCGAACTGCGGGTCTCCCCGGACGGCGAAGGCGGCGCCCGCTACCGCCAGCGCGCCCTGTTCCACCCGCACGGACTGGCCGGCCACGCCTACTGGTGGTCGGTGGCGCCGTTCCACTCGGTGGTCTTCGACGCCATGGCGCGCAACATCACCGAACGGGCCCGGCATGCCGCCTGACCGGTCGCCCACCGTGGCGGGGCGGGCCGCGGGCGCACCGCCAATCCGCGCGGCGACCCGCTCCGAAGGACCGGGAACGGTCCGGCACCCGCCGCACCCGCCAGGCTCACCGAACCCCACCCCCAGAACCCCGACCGCACCCGCTCCGAGGTCCCGCCGATGACCGTCTCGATCGCCCTGTTCACCCAGGACCTGCGCCTGCACGACAACCCCGTGCTGCACGCCGCCCGCGCCGCCGCGGACCAGGTGGTGCCGCTGTTCGTCCTCGACCCGGCCGTCGAGGCGGCCGGCTTCGCCGCCCCCAACCGGCTGGCCTTCCTGGCCGACTGCCTCGCCGACCTGGACGCCTCGCTGCGCCGCACCGGCTCCCGGCTGATCGTCCGCCGGGGGCCGACCGCCGAGCAGACGGCCGGGCTCGCCGCCGAGACCGGGGCCGGGACGGTGCACGTCGCCGCCGGGGTCAGCGGCTACGCCCGGCGGCGCGAGGCCGCGCTGCTCGCCCTGTTCGGCGACCGGCTGCACGTCCACGACGCCTCGGTGACCGTCGTGCCGCCCGGCCGGGTCGCCCCGGCGGGCCGCGACCACTACGCCGTCTTCACCCCGTACCACCGGGCCTGGCAGCAGACCCCGCACCGCACCGTGCTGGGCGCGCCCCGGGTGATCCGCACACCGGACGGCATCGGCAGCGAGAACCTCGCGGTCAGCGGCCCGTTCTCGCCCTCGCTGCCGCGCGGCGGCGAGACCGCGGCCCGGGAACGCTGGCGGCGCTGGGACGTCGACGCGTACGCCGACGTCCACGACGACCTGGCGGCCGACGACACCTCCCGGCTCTCCCCGTACCTGCACTTCGGCTGCCTGTCGGCCACCGAGCTGACCGCCCGCGCCCTCCAGCGCGGCGGCCCCGGGGCGGAGGCCTTCGTCCGGCAGCTGGCCTGGCGGGACTTCCACCACCAGGTGCTCGCCGCCCGGCCCGACGCCGCGCACCGCGACTACCGCACCCGGGAGGACCGCTGGCACCGGGACGAGCACGAGGCCCAGGCCTGGCGGGAGGGCCGCACCGGCTACCCGATCGTCGACGCCGGGATGCGCCAGCTCGCCGAGGAGGGCTGGATGCACAACCGGGCCCGGCTGCTGACGGCCAGCTTCCTCGCCAAGTCCCTCTACCTGGACTGGCGGATCGGCGCCGCCCACTTCCTCTCCCTGCTGGTCGACGGCGACGTCGCGAACAACCAGCTCAACTGGCAGTGGGTGGCCGGCACCGGCACCGACACCCGGCCCAACCGGGTGCTCAACCCGCTGCGCCAGGCCGACCGCTACGACCCCGACGGGGCCTACGTACGGCGCTGGGTACCGGAGTTGGCCCACCTGCCCGGGCCGGCCGTGCACCGCCCGTGGATGCTCGCCCCCGAGTACCCGGACCCGATCATCGCCCCCGACGCGCTGATGGTCCGGATGCGCGCGGCCCGGGAGCTGGACTCGCCGTAGCACCACCGCCGTAGGGCCACCGCCGTTCGTACCGCTCCCCGCTCCCCGCTCCCCGCTTCCGGCCACGGTCGCTCAGCGTTGTGGACGGGCGCCGGCCGGGCTGACGAGGCGGTCGCCGACGAGCCGGGTGCCGGCCTGCTTGACCTGCCTCAGCACGGGGGAGACCTCCATGCCCTGGAGCCCGGCGAGGGACCCGATCCGTTCCGACGTGAACTCGAACAGTTCGTCGAGGTCCCGGCAGTGCGCGACGGCGTGGAGGTTCCAGGGCCCGGAGACGGCCGCGGCGAAGGCGATCCCGGGCTCCTGCGCCAGGGTGCGGCCCGCGCTCTTCAGCTCCGAGGGGTGCACCCGGAGCCAGAGGTGGGCGCGGGCGTGGTAGCCCAGGGCCGCCGCGGCGATCTCCACGTCGAGGTGGACGGCGCCGTGCCGGAGCAGGGTGTCCAGGCGCCGGGAGACGCGCCCCGGGGTGAGCCCGGCGGCCGCGGCGAGGTCGACCAGACCGGCCCGGCCGTCGGCGGCGAGCGCGGCGAGCAGCTTCTCGTCCTCCGGGGCGAGGTGCAGCGGATCGCGGGGGACGACCGGGGACTCGGTGAACGGGGGTCCGTCGCCGCCCAGTGCCGCCTCCTCCTGCGGGGACAGCGTGCCCTGGAGGGCGGACCAGTAGTGGCCGCGCCCGCCGAGGAACTGGCGGAGCATGGCGACGGCGTTGATGTCGAGCACCGCGGCCGTACGGGGCAGCCGCTGCCCGAGGAGGTCCTCGCGCTGTTCCCGGGTCCGGGACTGCGTCGCGCAGGTGATCTCGCAGCCCGCCGCGTCCAGCGACACCCAGTTGACGTCGTCCCGCCCGGCCAGCGCGTCGGCGATCGCCGGGGCGCTCCCGGGGCGGCAGCGCAGCCGCACCAGCCACCTGCTCTGCCCCAGGGCGCCCGGGTTGACCACGCCGGCCACCCGGATGACGCCGTCGGCGCACAGGCGGCGGTAGCGGCGGTTGACAGCGCCCTCGGTCAGGCCGAGGGCGGTCGCGATCGCGGCGAACGAGGCCCGCGGAGCGATCTGCAACGCCCGGATGATTCGCACGTCGTCGGGCTGGATCGGAGTGGATTCCGACATCGGGGACCTTGCCATGGGGGCGATCCTACGGACGGGGGCCGGTGGCTCGCCCGGGTGGCGGTGCGGGCGGAACACTCGGCGGTGCCCGAAGCGGGAAGCAGGGCTCGCAGCAGCGAGACCCCGAAGACCCGAAGACCCGAAGAGATGGGGATGACGCCGGATGTCATCGACAGGCAGCGCACCGCACCCACCGACCGCCCTGATCGTCGGGGCCTCTCGCGGCCTCGGCCACGCGATGGCGGCGGAGGTCCTCGACCGGGGCTGGTCGGTGGTCGGCACGGTGCGCGACCCCGCGGCCCGCACGCCGCTGCACGAGCTGGCGGACCGCGCCGGCGGGCGGGTGACCGTCGAGCAGCTCGACGTCAACGACCCCGGCCTGCTGCCCCCGCTGCACGAACGGCTGGCGCACCGACGGTCCGACGTGCTCTTCGTCAACGCGGGCACCACCAGCAACGAGCGGACACCGATCGGGGCGGTCACGACCGCCGATTTCGTCGACGTGATGGTCACCAACGCGCTCGGCCCCCTGCGCGTCATCGAAGCCTTCGAGGACCTGGTCGCCCCTGCGGGCCTGATCGGGGTGATGTCCTCCGGGCAGGGCAGCATCACGGACAACACGTCCGGCGGCCGCGAGGTCTACCGGGGCAGCAAGGCGGCCCTGAACATGTTCCTGCGGAGCTTCGCGGCCCGGCGCAGCGGCACCGGGCGGGCCTTCCTGCTCCTGGCGCCGGGCTGGATCCGCACGGACCTGGGCGGCCCGGACGCGCCGTTCACCGTCGAGGAGACCGTCCCCCTGCTGGTGGACGTCCTGCTGTCCGGCTGGGCACGCCCGGACTGGCGTACCTGGACCGGTTCGGCCGGACCGTCCCCTGGTAGGTCCCGCCGGGCGCAGGCACGGGGTTGACGGGTGCCGGCGCGGGACAGGTCGGTGCCGGACAGGCCGGTGGGCCGCAGCGAGGCTGCGGCCCACACGGGTTGGAGCTGTGCGCGTCGTACGGTCGCTCAGGAGGCGTTGAGGGCCGCGTCGTCGATGACGAAGCTGGTCTGCAGGGAGGAGTCCTCGGTGCCGGTGAACTTGAGGGTCACGCTCTGGCCCGCGAAGCTCGACAGGTCGAAGGTCCGCTGCACGTAGCCGGTGCCGGCGTCGACGTTGGAGTAGGTGTGCAGGGTGGTGGAGTTGGCCTGGACGGTGAGCTTGTCGTAGGCCGTGGTGCCGGTCTCGGCGGTGTCGACGTGCAGCCAGAAGCTGAGCGTCGCCTTGCAGCCGGCCGGGATGGTGACGGTCTGGCTCAGGGTGTCGGTGTGGGTGCTGCCGTAGCCGTCGAGCCAGGCCTTCCAGGAGCCGGAGTGGCTCGGCTCGCTGCTGGAGTTGTCGATCACGCCGCTGGACGCGGTCCACGGGGAGGCGGTGCCGGTCTCGAAGCCGGGGTTGCCGAGCAGCTGGCCGCCGCCGGTGCAGGTGCCGCCGCCGGAGCCCGCGACGGTCCAGGTGAAGGAGGCGGAGCCGGTGGCGCCGGTGGTGTCCTTGGCGGTGACCGTGACGTTGTTGCTGCCCGCCGTGGTCGGGGTGCCGGAGATCAGGCCGGACGAGGAGTTGATCGACAGTCCGGCCGGCAGGCCGGTGGCCGAGTAGCTGAGGCTCTGGCCGGAGGCCGAGTCACTGGCGTGGATCTGCAGGCTGGCCGCGGTGCCGACGGTGCCGCTCTGGTTGCCGGGGCCGGTGACCGTGACGGTGTTGCCGCCGCTGCTGCCGCCGGCCGTGAAGGCGGCCAGGCCGTTGGGGGTGCCGAGGCCGGTCGGTCCGTCGTAGCCGGCGCCGGCGGTGCAGAGGTAGGTCGGCGAGCAGGTGCCGTTGGCGCCGCTGGTCACGTCGTTCAGCGAACCGGCGTGCTGGTAGGCGTACTTGGCCGGGACGTCGCCCGCGCCCGGGGCGCCCGCGTCGGCGTAGACGGCGGCGATGATCGGCGCGGAGGCGCTGGTGCCGCCGTACACGGCCCAGCCGCTGCCGCCGTAGGTCTGGTAGACGGCGACGCCGGTGGCCGGGTCGGCGACGGCGGAGACGTCCGCGATGGTGCGGTTGGCGCAGCCGCTGTCGGTCTGCCAGCTGGGCTTGGGGTCGTAGGCGGAGCAGCCGGAGCCGGCGCCCTCGCCGCCGGAGCTGGTGCCCCAGACGGACTCGCTCCAGCCGCGGGCGTTGGAGGCGCGGGTCAGCGAGGTGCCGCCGACGGAGGTGACGTACTGGGAGCCGGCCGGGTACTGGGCGCCGTAGCCGGAGTCGCCGGAGGAGGCGGTGATGGCCACGCCGGGGTGGTTGAAGTACTGGCTGTCCGAGGTGGTGTCGCTGGAGTCCTCGGCGCCGCCGTAGCTGTTGGAGACGAACTTCGCGCCCTGGGCGACGGCCTGGTTGACCGAGGCGCCGAGGTCGCCCATGGTCGCCGAGTTGGCCTCGACCAGCAGGATGTGGGCGTTCGGCGCGACCGCGGAGACCATGTCGAGGTCGAGGGAGATCTCGCCCGACCAGCCGGTGTCGGAGGTCGGGTAGCTGGTGCCGCCGTTCTGGTCGATCTTCTTGAAGCAGCCGTTGGCGGTGGTGCACGCAGGCAGCCCGTACTGCGTGCGGTAGGTCGCCAGGTCGGACTCGGCGTTGGGGTCGTCCTGCGCGTCGATGATGGCGACGGTCTGACCGGCGCCCCCGTTGGCGGGCAGGGCGTAGGCGCTCTGCAGGTCGCCGGGGCCGAGGCCGGACGGCGTCGCGTCCGGCGAGACCGCGTTCAGGGCGAAGGCGTGCGGCTGGACGACGTCGGTGCGCACCAGCGCGTCGCAGGCCATCCGGTGCGGGCCGCTCGGCTTGGCGCACACGTGCCGGACGCCGCTGCCGGCGGCACCGGCCTGGCCGGACCAGGTGGCCGAGGCGTCGGCCGGGGTGGCGAGCGCGAGGCCGGCGGCGACCACGGCGCCGACCGCGAAGGTCGCGGTGCCGGCCCGGAGCCGGCGGTGCCGCAGGGGGGAACGGAGGAAGTTGCGCAACGGAGCCCTCCCAGGTGGGGGGTGGGACCCCGGGGGCGCCGAGGAGGCCGTCGTCAGGCGGCCGGTCGGCGGGCAGGCCCGGGGTGTGAGGGGGAGACGCGCACGAGCAGACGGCTGCCCTGGAGGGTCGGCGGGGCACGGCACGTCGGCCCGTGGGGGACGGGGGCGCCGCCGGACGATCGATGATCGGGGCATGCCAAGGAGGTGGTGCCGAGCCTTCACGGCGTCAGCGGTAGGAAGGTAGCCAAGTCCGGTGGCGGCGAACAAGGCGGAAGTCCACCCCATGACCGAGGCTTGACCGGGCGGGATCCCGCCACTGGCGCCGCCTCGCCGCCGGCCGCGCTGAGCGGCGGTTCACCTCGCACACGGAACGGCCGAGGCCGGGCCGGGCCCCGCGTCGTACGGCCGGGCCGGCGCGGTGGGCGGCCGGGCGGCTTCGGTTCGTCAACACCCCACCGCACGAGGGCGGTTCAGCGGCGGTGGGGGAAGGAGCGCCGGGGTGTCAGGGCGCATCGGGTCAGGGTCGGGTCGGGGTCGGGTCGGGGTCGGGTCGCGTCAGGGCGCGTCGGGTCCGTCGCGCAGGATGGGGCGTACGGGGTTCGCCGGGCGGGACCCGGTTGGGCGCCGGGGCGATTCGGGTACCTCCCTTGGCATGTCGGACGAGAAGAACCGCGCCGTGGCCGAGGCGATCCTCCCGCTGGTCGGCGGCGCCGCCAACATCCGCTCGGTGGCCCACTGCATGACCCGGCTCCGGCTGGGCCTGGCGGACCGCTCCCTGGTCGACCGCGCGGCGCTCGCGGCGCTGCCGGCCGTCCTGGGCACGGTCGACGACGACACCTACCAGATCGTGCTCGGCCCGGCGGCCGTCGCCGGGGTCACCGCGCAGCTGCTGCGGCTGCTCGACGCCGGCGGTGGGGCCGAGACGGCGGACGGTCCGGTCCCCACTGCCTCGGCCCCCACCGCCTCGGCCCCCACCGCCGAGGACCTCGCCGGGCGCGGGGAGCGGATCCGGGCGCAGGCCCGGGTGCGCAACGCGACCCCGGTCAAGCGGGCGCTGCGCCGGATCGCGAACGTCTTCGTCCCGCTGATCCCCGCCCTGATCGGCTGCGGCATCGTCGCCGCGCTCGCCGGGGCGCTGGCCAACCTCGGCTGGGCCCCGGCCCTGGTCGCCGCGCTGACGGCCGTCTCCTCGGGGTTCATGTCCCTGCTCGCCGTCTTCGTCGGCTACAACACGGCGAAGGAGTTCGGCGGCACGCCCGTGCTCGGCGGGGCGGTGGCCGGGGTGATCGTCTACGCCGGGGTCGCCAAGGTGGAGGCCTTCGGCCAGCACCTCACCCCCGGCCAGGGCGGCGTGGTCGGGGCGCTGCTCGCCGCGCTGCTGGCCGTCCAGCTGGAGCGCTGGACACGGCGGATCGTGCCCGCCTCGCTGGACGTCCTGGTCACCCCCACCGTCACCGTCCTGTTCGGCGGGCTGGCCGCCCTGTACGGCCTGATGTACGTCGCCGGGGAGGTCTCCACCGGCATCGGGCACGCCGCCACCTGGCTGCTCGCCCACGGCGGACTGCTCGCCGGGATGGTGCTCGGCGGCCTCTTCCTGCCGCTGGTGATGCTCGGCTTGCACCAGGCGCTGATCCCGATCCACACCACCCTGATCCAGCAGCAGGGCTCCACCGTGCTGCTGCCGATCCTCGCCATGGCCGGCGCCGGGCAGGTCGGCTGCGCCGCAGCCGTCTACCTCCGGCTGCGCCACAACGCCTCGATCCGGGCGACGATCCGCTCCGCCCTCCCGGCCGGGCTGCTCGGCATCGGCGAACCCCTGGTCTACGGGGTCACCCTGCCGCTCGGCCGCCCGTTCGTCACGGCCTGCGTGGGCGGCGCCGCCGGTGGCGCCTTCGTCGGCGTGGCCGGCCAGCTCGGCAGCGCCGTCGGCTCCACCGCCGTCGGCCCGTCCGGCTGGGCCCTGTTCCCGCTGCTGGCCGGCCCGCACGGCCTGGCCGCGAGCGCAGCCGTCTACGGCGGCGGCCTGCTGACCGGCTATGTCGTCGGCTTCCTGGCCACCTACTTCTTCGGCTTCACCCGGGCGATGCTCGCCGAGTACGACGCGCCGGCCCCGTCGCCGGTGCTCCCCGCAGTCGAGCCGGTCGCCGGCACCGAGTAGCGCGCTCCCTTCGCGCCCCGCCCCTACGCACCCGCTCCTTCGCGGTCTGCCCCGTGACGCCTTGACGGGGTGACGGTTCGTTATGTCCGCGTGACCTCTCGGGCTGACCCGGCGGGTCTACCTTTGTCGACGCTCGGCCAACTCCACCCCCTCACAAGGGAGTAGCCATGCCCGAAGCACGTCGGCGCACCCTCGCCGTGACCACCGCCCTGCTGACCGTCCTCGGCGCCGCCGCACCGGCCGTCGCCGCCACCGCCCCCACCCTCGTCCAGGCCCCGCTCGCCGCCCACCACGGCGGCGGCACGCTGCACAGCACCAGCGGCAACTGGTCCGGCTACGCCGCCACCGGCGGCCGGTTCACCAGCGTCAAGGCCAGCTGGGTCCAGCCCGCCGTCTCCTGCACCGGCACCGACACCTGGTCCAGCTTCTGGGTCGGCCTGGACGGCGACGGCAGCAACAGCGTCGAGCAGACCGGCACCGAGGCCGACTGCTCCGGCGGCTCGCCGGTGTACTCGTCCTGGTACGAGATGTACCCCGCGTACCCGGTCAACTTCAGCAACACCGTGCGGCCCGGCGACCACTTCACCGCGAGCGTCACCACCAACGGCAGCGGCTCCTTCACCCTCACCCTCGCCGACACCACGGCGGGCTGGAGCCGGACCGTCAACAAGTCCCTCAAGAGCGCCGCCCTGGCCTCCGCCGAGGTGATCGCCGAGGCCCCCTCCAGCTCCACCGGGGTGCTCCCGCTGTCGAACTTCCACTCGGTGGCGTTCAGCGGCGCGAGCGTCAACGGCCAGAGCCTGGGCGGGTTCAACCCGGACGCCATCACGATGGCCTCCGGCGGCGTCACCAAGGCCACCACCTCCGGGCTGAGCGGCGGCAGCGCCTTCTCGGTGAGCTGGAAGCACAGCTGACCCCGAGCGTGCGGAAGGCCGCCGCCCCCCTTCGGTGCCGGGGGCGGCGGCCTGAGCTGTTCGGCCGGTGGCTCAGCGCCCGGTCCCGGCCCGGGTCCTGGTCCAGGCGGACTCGCGGAGCAGCCGCAGGCCGTTGAGGCCGACCAGGACGGTCGAGCCCTCGTGGCCGAGGACGCCCAGCGGCAGCCGGAGGGTGGCGACCAGGTCCCAGACGGCCAGCACGGAGATGAACACCGAGGCGATCACCAGGTTCTGCACCACGAGCGACCGGGCCCGCCGGGAGAGCGCCACCACGGCCGGGACGGTGGCGAGTTCGTCGCGCACGATGACGGCGTCGGCGGTCTCCAGGGCAAGGTCGGAGCCGGCCCGGCCCATCGCGAGGCCGGTGTGGGCGGCGGCCAGCGCGGGCGCGTCGTTGACGCCGTCGCCGACCACCAGGACCTTCCGCCCGGCCTGCTCCTGCTCGCGGACGGCGGCGACCTTGTCCTGCGGCAGCAGGCCGGCCCGCACGTCGGTGATGCCGACCTCGGCGGCCAGTCGGGCGGCGGCGCGCGGGTTGTCCCCGGTGAGCAGCATCGGGGCGGTGCCGGTCAGGGCGGTGAGCGCGCGGACGGTGGCGGCGGCGTCGGGGCGCAGCCGGTCGGCGATGCCGAGCAGGCCGACCGGGACGCCGTCCCGTACGACCAGGACGGCGGTGCGGCCGCCGTCCTCCAACTCGGCCGCCAGGGCGGCGGCTTCGGCCCGGACCTCGTCCGCGGCGCCGCTCGGCATCCGGGCCGGGGCGCCGACCGCGACGGCGTGCCCGCCGATGGTGGCGGTGACGCCGATGCCGGGGGCGGAGGTGAAGTCCTCGGCCGCGGCGAGGGCCAGGCCGCGGGTGCGGGCGGCGTCGACGACGGCGCGGGCGAGCGGGTGCTCGCTGGGGTGCTCGGCGGCCGCGGCCAGTGCGAGCAGCTCCTCCTCCGACAGGCCGGAGCCGGTCAGCGGGCGGAGGTCGGTGACCCGGGGGGTGCCCTCGGTGAGGGTGCCGGTCTTGTCCAGGGCGACGGCGTCGGCCTGGCCCAGGCGTTCCATCACGACCGCGGACTTCACCAGGACGCCGTGGCGACCGGCGTTGGCGATCGCGGAGAGCAGCGGCGGCATGGTGGCGAGGACCACGGCGCACGGCGAGGCGACGATCATGAAGGTCATCGCCCGCAGCAGCGAGCCGGTGAAGGCGGCGCCGAGGGCGAGCGGCACGGCGAAGACGGCCAGGGTGGCGACCACCATGCCGATCGAGTAGCGCTGCTCGACCTTCTCGATGAACAGCTGGGTCGGCGCCTTGGTCTCGGAGGCCTCCTCGACCAGCTGGACGATCCGGGCGATCACCGAGTCGGCGGCGTCCCGTTCGACCCGGATCCGCAGGGCGCCGGTGCCGTTGAGGGTGCCGGCGAACACCTCGTCACCACGCTGCTTGGGTACGGGCAGCGGCTCGCCGGTGATGGTGGCCTGGTCGACCTCGCCGGCGCCGTCCAGGACCCGGCCGTCGGCGCCGATCCGCTCGCCGGGGCGCACCAGGACGGTGTCGCCGACGGCGAGCCGTTCGGTCGGCACGCTCTCCTCGGCGCCGTCGGGCAGCAGCCGGGTGGCGGTGGGCGGGGCCAGGTCGAGCAGTCCGCGGACGGAGTCGGCGGTGCGGGCGGTGGCCAGGGCCTCCAGGGCGCCGGAGGTGGCGAAGATGACGATCAGCAGCGCGCCGTCCATGACCTGGCCGACGGCGGCGGCGCCGAGCGCGGCGACGATCATCAGCAGGTCGACGTCGAGGGTCTTCTCGCGCAGGGCCTGGAGCCCGGCCCAGGCGGGCTCCCAGCCGCCGGTGGCGTACGCGAGGGCGTAGAGCGGCGCCCAGGCCCAGGCGGGGGCGCCGGTGAGCTGGAGCGGGAGCGCGATCAGGAAGAGCGCGGTCGCGGCGGCGGCCCAGCGGGCCTCGGGGAGGGCGAACACCCGGGTGCGGCGGCGCAGGGCGCTGTCGGGGCGCGGTGCGGCGGGCGTCGCGGGGCGCTCGATCAGGGTGGTGGGCATGCGGACGGGACCCTTCGGGGCAGGGCGGAACCGGTGGCTCGGGGCAGGGCGGAGCCGGTGACTCACTCACCATACATGAACATATGAACGCTTCTTCATGTATGAGTTGTACTATTGCCCGCATGGGTCATGGAGCAGCCCCCGCAACCGCCGTCCCGCACACCCGCCTGGACGAAGCCAGTGCCGCCCGGGTGGCCACCACCCTGCAGGCCCTGGCCACCCCCTCCCGGCTGCTGATCCTCTCCCGGCTGCGCGAAGGCCCCTGCGCCGCCACCGAACTCGCCGCCGAGGTCGGGCTGGAGCAGTCCGCCTGCTCCCACCAGCTCCGGCTGCTGCGCAACCTCGGCCTGGTCGTCGGACGGCGCGAGGGCCGCTCGGTGGTCTACGCGCTGTACGACAACCACGTCGCGGCCCTGCTCGACCAGGCCGTCTACCACATCGAGCACCTGCGGCTCGGGCTCAGCGACACCGAGCTCGACTGAGCCACAGGGTCGCTGAAGGGTCCGCTGGATGACTGGACGGCTGCCCGGTCGCAGTTCAGCGGTGGTGCCAGGCGGCGAGGAGGTCGGCCTCGGCGGTCGGGGTCAGGGCCTGCGGCAGCGGTTCGAACGGCTCGATGTCACGGGCGGTGTCCGCCACCGGGCGGAGCCGCAGGCCGGTGCCGAGCGCTGCGGCGGGGTCGGCGGTGTTGGTGGCCCGGCGCAGCGGGTCGGAGTGCCACAGCGGCAGCGCGCGGTCCTGGACGCCGGACGTCCGGAGGAAGTCGTCGTCGGCCCAGGTGAGCGTGGTCCCGGCCGGGGCGACGGCGGAGGCGACGGCATCGAGCAGGTCGCCCATCGTGAACGGCGGGGGAGTCGCGGCGTGGTAGGCGCCGGTGGCGCGCTTCGTCAGCAGGTCGAGCATCCAGTCGGCGAGGTCGCGGGCGTCGACGACCTGGAGCGGGGCGTCGGGCCGGCCCGGGGCCAGCACCTCGCCGCCACGGGTGATCCGCTGCACCCAGTGGTCGAAGCGGTGGGTGTAGTCCTGGGGGCCGATCACGTACGTCGGCCGCACCAGCAGGGAGTCCGGGCCGAAGCGCTCGACGGCCGCGCGCTCGCACTGGACCTTGAGCATGCCGTAAGTGGCCGGGGTGATCTCCTCGGGCTCCGGGCTGTCGGCCGGGAGCAGCGGGGAGTCCTCGGTGAACCCGGGCGCGGCGGGGGTGTCGTAGACCGCCATGGAGGAGACCAGGAGGTAGTGACCGGCCGCGCCGGGGTCCAGGGCATCGGCCAACTGCCTTACCTGGCGCGGGTAGTAGGCGCTGACGTCGACGGTGGCGTCCCAGCTCCGGCCGCGCAGCGCGGTGAGGTCGGCGTCGCGGTCGGCGATCAGGTGGGTGGCCTCGGGGAGCAGGTGGGCGCCGGAGCGGCCGCGGTGCAGCACGGTGACGTCGTGCCCGGCGGCCAGCGCGGCCCGGGCGAAGTGGAGGCCGACGAAGCGGGTACCGCCCATGATCAGTATGCGCATCGGACCATGGTTACAGCTCGGCCCGGTTCCGGCCACGGGATTGCCGGAACCGGGCCGATCGTCAGGACTCAGCTGCCGACGCCCAGTTGGGCCAGCAGTGCCTGGTTGTCCTCGATGTGCCAGTCCTCGACGATCCGGTCGGTACCGACGTGCTGGATGTCGATGGCGTTGAACTCGACGGCCTGGCCCCGCCCCCGGACGCCGTCGAAGGTGCCGGTGAAGTGGCCGCGGAAGACCAGCCGGGCGGTGATCCGGTCACCGGCGACCAGGACGTCGGACAGCTCGCAGGTCAGGTCGGGGACGGCGGCGCGGAAGTTCTTCGAGGCGAACAGCGGTCCGGCCGGGCCCTGGGGGCGGCCGGGCGGGAGCGTGTTGTCCCGGAACTGCGGGTCGATCGCCGCGTCCAGGTAGCGCTGCTGCCCGGTGTTCCAGAAGGTGTACAACTGCTGGGCCAGGTGCACTTCCTGGGCCGCGCGCCGGGTGCCGATCGAGCGGTCCGCGGTGAGCGCCTTCGGCTGGACCAGGTCGGGCGAGCGGTCGATCAGGTTCTGCGGCCAGCTGGGGGCGGGGCGGTGGTGGCCCCGGTCGGGGGAGGGGGCCGGGGCGGCGGCCGCGGTGCCCGTCGCGAGGGCGGCGACGGTGGCGAGGACGGCGGCGGTACGGGTGGCGCTGCGGCTCGGGATCGGCCAGGGCATGGGGAGTTGCTCCTCGGGGCGGGGGTGGGTTGGGTCGAGGCGGGTCGGGTCGGGGCGGGGCGGGCTGGGCGGCGGCAGGCGGTCAGGCGAGCCGGCCGCCGCCGTCCACGTGCAGCACGGTGCCGGTGACGTACGGGTTGTCGATCGCGTACAGCACGGCCTTGACGAGGTCCTCCGGGGTGCCGACCCGGCGGGCCGGGTTGCGGGCGGCGACGCCGCGCAGGAAGGCGTCCTTGTCGGCGCCCAGGCCGTCCCAGGAGCCGGTGTCGACGATGCCGGGGGAGACCGCGTTGACCCGGACCGGGGCGATCTCCACCGCCAGGGCCTGCACCAGGAAGGCCAGCGCGCCGTTGGTGGTGGCCATCACCGTGCGGGCGGGAGCCGGGCGCCAGGCGGCGACCCCGGAGAAGAAGGTGAACGAGCCGCGCTCGGAGGCCTGCCCGGCCAGGTGCTTGGCGAGCAGCAGCGGGCCGATCACCTTGGCGGCGAACGCCCGCTGGACGTCGGCGAGTTCGAGGTCCCGCAGCGGGCCGTTGGCGGGCATCGCGGCGGTCGAGACCAGGTGGTCGAAGGTGCCGACCCGCTCGGCGAACCGGGCGATCGACTGCTCCTCGACGAGGTCGACGGGCAGGACCTCGGACGGTCCGGCGAGTTCGCCGGCCGTCCACTCCAGCTTGCGCGGGTCGGGGCCGGCCAGGACGACCGTGGCGCCGGCCGCCGAGGCGGCGGTGGCCACGGCGCGGCCGGTGCGCGAACCCGCGCCCACCACGATCAGGCGCTGCCCCAGCAGCGAGGTGCCCTGCGGCGGAGTGGCGGCGGACAGCGGCGGGGTGCCGATGGACATGGGGGTGCTCCTTCGGGGGCGTCGGGGATCCGGCCGTCCGCTGTGTCTCGGGCGGCGGCCGCACGTCGACTCTCTCCCGGAGCGCTGCCATGAGTCCAAGGCTTGTTCTCTACCACTGCCATAGAATCCGCTCATGGCAACGCCGACGCTCCGACAGCTCGAATACCTGGTCACCGTGGTCGACACCGGCTCGTTCACCCGCGCCGCCGAGCAGCTGCACGTCACCCAACCCGCGCTCTCCCACCAGGTCCGGGCCCTGGAGGGCGCGCTCGGCGGCCCGCTGCTCGAACGGCTGCCGCGCGCGGTCCGGCTCACCCCGACCGGCCGGGCCGTCCTGCCGCACGCCCGGGCGGCACTGGCCGAGGCCGAGCGCCTGCAAGCGGTGGCCCGGCGCACGAGCGGGCTGGAGGAGGGGGAGCTGGAGGTCGCCGCCGTCTACTCGATCAGCCTCGGCATCCTGCCGCCCGTCCTGAGGGCCTGGCACCGGCGGCACCCCGGCGTACGGATCCGGCTGCGCGAGTACTCCCACGCCGAGCGGCTCCAGGAGGCGATGGCCGCAGGGCGGGCCGACCTCGCCATCGGCCCGGTGCCGGACGGCTGGGAGGGGCCGATCCGGGAGCTCGGCGTCGAGGAGTTCACGGTCGTACTGGCCTCCGACGACCCGCTCGCGGCCCGCCCCACCCGCTCGATCGCCCTCGGCGAGCTCGCCGACCGGGCCTGGGTCCACTACGCCCCCGACAACGGCCTCGCCGAGCTGCTCGACCAGGCCTGCGCCCGCGCGGGCTTCCACCCCCGGGCGGCCGTCCGCGCCGAACAGACCTCCGCCGCACCACTGCTGGCCGCGGCCGGCCTCGGCCCGGCGCTGGTGCCCGCCGACATCGTGCCGCCGCACTTCGACGGCCTGCTGCTGCGGCCCGACCCGCCGGTCCGCCGCGCCCTCGCCGCCTACACCCGCACCCGCCCCGACCCGCTCACCGTGGCCTTCACCGAGCTGCTGGCCCAGCGGGCCCGGATCAACCCGGGGACGGGCTGACGCACCCGCGCGGCGGCCCGGTCCGGCCGCCGCGCGGGTGGTGACGCCTCAGTCGTCCGACGTGCTCCCGGCGTCCGCCGGAGTGTCGGTGGTCGGGTCCTCGGTGGCGGCTGCTTCGGCGGGGGTGGTTTCGGTGGGGGCCGCCGCATCGCGGTCGGCGCTGCCTCCGGTCATGTCGGGCACCGGCTTGCCTCCTGTCACGTCGGGCACGGGCTTGCCTCCAGTCCAGTCGGGCATCGTCCTGCCTCCTGTGGTCCGGGCCGGAACGACCCCCTCTCACAGTGCGGCAAGGACGTCCTGGTGTACACCGTCGAGGACGAACCCGTTGTCCAGCCGGACCCGGACCGTCACCCGCCGCCCCCGCTCCCGGTGCTCGGCCCACTCCGGCTCCAGCGCGGCGAGCTGCGCCACCAGCCGCTCCCGGCTGGCCTCGGGCACGGTGTGCCCGTAGTCGTCGAACAGCGCCTTGAGCCGCTGGTACTCGCGCACCCCTTCGCTCTCCGGGAGTTCGCCGTCCACCCGCTCGACGGTGCCCTCCGCCCCGGCGCCCAGCGACAGGAAGCCGACGGCGGCAGCCGGGTCGCCGGCGACGGCCTCACCGAGCCCGAGGTCTTCCGTCAACCTGACGCGTCGTCCTGCCTCCAGGGTCATCCGTGCGCTGCCTCTCGATCGATCGCCGCCCACCGGCCCGGTCGGCCGGCGGCCCGGCCATTATCCGTGCCGGGTCGGATCAGCCGTAGATCCGGGCGTACAGCTCCCGGATCTGCTCGGTGGTGGGGACGACGGGGTTGTTGGCGGGCGAGCCGGAGGCCAGGGCCTGCTCGGCCATGACGGGGGTCAGCCTGGTCCAGTCGTCCCGGTCGATGCCGTGGCTGCGGGGCGTGGGCACCGCCAGGTCGAGGCAGAGCGCGCGGAGCGCGTCGACGAGCCGGTCGGCGGCCAGGTCGTCCGGGTCCGCGGCGGTCGCGGCGCCCAGGGCGCGGGCGCAGTCGGCGTAGCGGGCGCGGGCGCCGTGCACCGAGAAGGCCGTCACGGCGGGGAACAGCATCGCGTTCGACAGCCCGTGGGCGACCTGGAAGTGGGCGCCGATCGGGCGGCTCATGCCGTGGACGAGGGCGACGCTGGAGTTGGAGAAGGCCAGCCCGGCCTGGGTCGCGGCCAGCATCGTCGCCTCGCGGGCCACGGTGTCGGTGCCGTCCGCGTAGGCGCGGCGCAGGTGGCGGCCGATGGTGCCGATCGCGGTGAGGGCCAGGCCGTCGGTGAACGGGTTGGCCCTGCGGCTCACGTACGCCTCGACGGCGTGGGTGAGGGCGTCGAGGCCGGTGTCGGCGGTCAGCCGGGGCGGCATCGACAGGGTGAGGTCCGGGTCGATCACGGCGGCCAGCGGCTGGAACGCCGGGCCCAGGCAGAGCATCTTCTCGTCCGTGTCGCTGTCGGTGATGACGGTGACCTGGGTCGCCTCCGAGCCGCTGCCGGCGGTGGTGGGGACGGCGATCACCGGCAGCGCCGGGCCGGGGGTGACCCGGGGCGCCTTGTAGTCGCGCATCCGGCCGCCCTGGACGGCGAGCAGGGCGAGGGCCTTGGCGCTGTCCATCGGGCTGCCGCCGCCGAAGCCGACGACCGAGTCCGCGCCGTGCTCCTCCAGGGCCTTGAGGCCCGCGGTCAGGGAGTCGGTGGTCGGGTCGGGCACGGTGTCGGCGAACAGCCGGGGGCTCACTCCGGCGCCGGTGAGCGTGGCGCTGAGGCGTTCCGCAGCGCCGGTGCCGACCAGGAACGCGTCGGTGACCAGCAGCGGGCGGCTCAGCCCCAGGCCCGCCATCACCTCGCCCAACTCCTCGACGGCGCCCCGGCCGACGCGCATGATCCGGGGCAGGGACAGGCTGGCGACCATCGGGGACCTCTCGACGCTGGGGAGGGCGGGGCGGGCAGGCCCGGCCGGGTTCGACTGTGCCGTCGGCGGGGCCGTGCGTTCAATCGCCAATCGCGCAGACCGGCTGTGCACAAATGCAGATAGCGTGGTGCGGTGAACTCCCGTTCCCACCCGGCCGCTACGGATCCCGCGGACACCCGCGGGCGCGACCCGCGCAGGCTCCGCGCCGACGACCTCCGCTACCTGCTCGCCGTCGCCCGCACCGGCCGGCTGGTGGCCGCGGCCGACGCGCTCGGGGTCGACCACACCACGGTGTCGCGCCGCATCACCGCGCTGGAACGGGGCCTCGGCGTCCGGCTGATGGAACGCGGCACCGAGGGCTGGGCACTGACCGACGCGGGGAAGGCCGTCTCGGAGGGCGCCCGCGCGATCGAGGACGCCCTCGACCAGGTCGTCGACGCGGTCTCCGGCCAGGACGCGCCGTCGCTGCGCGGCACCGTACGGGTGAGCGCCCCGGACGGCTTCGGTACCGTATTCGCCACCCCCGCGCTGGCCCGGGTGCGTCGGCGCCACCCCGGTCTGCAGGCCGAACTCATCACGGCAACCCGCCAGTTGACCCTGCACCCGGCCGGCTTCGACCTCGCGCTCGCGATCGGCCGGCCGCCGCGCAGCCGACTGGTGACCGAGCACCTCACCGACTACGCGCTGGGCCTGTACGCCGCCGACGAGTACCTCGCCCGGCACGGGAGCCCCCGCACGCCCGCCGAACTCCGGGACCACGCGCTGGTGTTCTACATCGAGTCGATGCTCCAGGTCGGCGACCTCGACATCGAGCGCCACCTGCCCGGCGTCACCCCGGCGTTCTCCTCCACCAACGTCTTCGCCCAGGTGGAGGCGACCCGGCTGGGGGCCGGGATCGGCGTGCTGCCGGCCTTCCTGGCCGAACGGGCCGGACTGCGGCGGCTGCTGGCCGAGGAGGTCGACATCCGGCTGCCGATCGTCCTGGCCGTGCGCCGGGAGGCCGTCACCCGCCCCGCCGTGCGCGCGGTGCGCGACGCCCTGCACCGCGAGGTCGCGGAGCGCGCCGACGAGCTGCTCCCGGCGACCTGAGCGGGGCCGCTGCGCGTCACCCGCGACGGACGGGGAGGACGGACCTCCGGACGGCGGACCGGCCATCGACGCCGTCCGGAGGTGACTCGGGGGGAGGGGAGAGGGGCGAGGGGCGGCGGGAGCGGTCAGGCGGCGGAGAGCCGGCCCGGCCGCTGCGGGACCGCCACGGCGGGGCCGGGCGTGGGCGGGTGCGGCAGGTGCCGGTACGGCGCGGAGGGGCCGGGCGCGGACGGGGCGGGTGCGGGGGCGGCGAGCTGGGGGTCGACGGTGAGCGTCGTGACGCCCAGCGGCTCGGTGAGGGCGCGCAGGGCCGGCTCGGCGAGCGCGATCCACGGCTGGGCGGGCCCCAGTACGGCGGTGAGCCGCTGCGGGGTGGTGAAGGCGACGGCCGTACGGTCGCCGAGAGCGGTACGGAAGATCCGGGCGGTGTGGCCCAGCGGACCCGACCGGACGGGTACCAGGAGCGGTCCGGCCGGGTCGCGCGGGGAGGGCTCGGGGTCCTCGGAGCTCAGGTGCTGCTGCATGGCGTGCCTCACGGGTGCGGCGGAAGGGAGGTGCGCCCCGCGATCGCCGGGCGCGGTAACGACGTTATGCCCGTGGGGCCCGGGGGAGCGTCGGCCCCTGACGCGTCCCTGATCCCGGCGGTCGCTTCCCTGATGGCACGTTGACGGCGCCGCGTTCCCATCGGCGCCGCGTTCCCATCGGCGCCACGTTCCCATCGGCGCCGCGCCTTCGTCGGCGCTACGCCTTCGTCGGTGCGATGGCGAAGGCCGCCAGGACGGCCGCCGTGACCTGGGCGGAGACCGCCTCGGGGGAGGCGGCGTCGAGCTTGCCGTCCAGGTGCAGGAAGGCCAGGCCGTGGACCAGCGCCCACACCGCCGTGGACAGCGCCTCCGGGTCGGCGCCGGGGAACACACCGTGGACGATGCCGTGGACGTACTGGCGGACGGCGGCGGTCGCGGCCGCCCGTTCCTCGTTGGCCGGGTTGCAGGGCTCGGCGAACATCGCCCGGAACAGCGCCGGGCGGTCGAGGGCGAAGCGCACGTAGGCGACGGCGACGGCGGCGAGCTCGTCGGGCGTCGCGGGCGCGGGGTGGGCCGCGGTGAGGGCGGCGGCGAGTTCGAGGTAGCCCTCCGAGGCGACGGCGGAGACCAGGGCCTCGCGGTCGGCGAAGTGGCGGTAGGGGGCGGTCGCCGAGACGCCGGCCCGCCGGGCCACCGCCCGCAGGGACAGGCCCGAGCCGCCGTCCTCCTCCAGCAGCTCCCGCGCGGCGCGCAGGCAGGCGGCGCGCAGGTCGCCGTGGTGGTACGAGCCGGTCGTCGGCTGTGGCATGGGTCACCCTCCCAGATGTATGCACCGCTCACATTTCTCGCCTAATGTGAGCGATGTACACATCCTAGGCGATGTCCGTCGCGAGCGATGCGACGGCTTCGATGGAGAGGAGACCCGAATGGCCAGCCAGCTGTTCTCACCCCTGCACCTGCGCTCGGGGGCCGTCCTGCGCAACCGGATCGCCAAGGCGGCGATGGAGGAGAACATGGCCGGCGACGGCCAGCTGCCCGGCCGGCGGATGCTGGAGCTCTACCGGCGCTGGGCCGCCGGCGGCACCGGCCTGCTGATCACCGGCAACGTCATGGTCCACGCCGAGGCGCTGACCGGCCCGGGCGGCGTCGTGCTCGACGAGGCCGCGCCGCTGGAGCCGTTCACCGCCTGGGCCGAGGCCGCCAAGTCCGGCGGCGGGGCGGTCTGGATGCAGATCAACCACCCCGGCCGCCAGGTCGCCGCCGACATGCCCGGCGTGGTGTGGGGCCCGTCCGCGGTGGGCGTCGACCTGGGGCGGCACAGCAGCCGCTTCGGCCGCCCCACCGCGATGACCCCCGAGCAGATCGGCGCGACCGTCGACCGGTTCGCGACCACGGCCGCGCGCGCCGCCGAGGCCGGGTTCGACGGCGTCGAGATCCACGCCGCGCACGGCTACCTGCTGTCGCAGTTCCTGTCGCCCCTGGTCAACCGGCGCACCGACGCCTGGGGCGGGTCGCTGGAGAACCGGGCTCGGATGCTGCTGGACGTCGTCCGCGCCGTGCGGGCCGCCGTCCCGCGGGCCTTCGCGGTCGCGGTCAAGCTCAACTCCGCCGACTTCCAGCGCGGCGGCTTCGACGCCGACGACGCCCGGCAGGTGATCGCGATGCTCGCACCGCTCGGCGTCGACCTGGTCGAACTCTCCGGCGGCAGCTACGAGAGCCCTGCCATGACCGGCCGCCCCGCCGACGACCGCACCCGCGCCCGCGAGGCCTACTTCCTGGACCTCGCGGAGGAGTTGGCCGCCACCAGCCCGCTCCCGCTGATGCTCACCGGCGGCATCACCCGGCGCGACACCGCCGAACGGGTCCTGGCCGGCGGCGTGGAGGTCGTCGGCATCGGCACCGCCCTCGCCGTCACCCCCGACCTGCCCGAGCGCTGGGCCGCCGGACGCGAGGCCGACCGCGGGATCCGCCCGGTCGCCTGGTCCGACAAGGCCCTGGCCTCGGCCGCCACCATGGCCCAGGTCCGCCACCAGCTCCGCCGCCTCGCCCGCGGCCGCGCCCCCAGGCCCGGCACCCACCCGGCCGTCGCCCTCCTCGCCGAACAGCTCCAGCAGCGCCAGGCCCTGCGCCGCTACCGCACCTGGCTGCCCACGGCCCGCGCCGCGCGGCCCTGACCCGCGCCGCGCGGTCCTGACCCGGGCCGTGCGGTCCGGTCCGGGCCGTGATCGGAGCCGGTCGAGGGTGGGGCCGGCCGCCGGTGGTGGTGAGGGGGGTCAACCGCAGGCGCAGCCTGCGGCGGCGGGTGCCGGTTCGGTGCAGCAGGCGGCGGTGGTGGTGGGGGCGCCGTCGGCGCTGCTGCCGAGGGTGTCGGCGTCGGCCTTGACGACGTAGACCTCCCAGGGTTCCCGGCCGGGTCCGTGGACCCAGACCTTGTCCTGGAGGGCGTAGCAGCAGGAGGTGTCGTTCTCCTCGAAGGTGGCCAGCCCGGCGTCCTTGAGGCGGGCGGTGGCGGCGGTGACCTGCTCGGTGGTCCCGACCTCGACGCCGAGGTGGTCGAGGTGGGTGGGGGCGTCGGCCTCGCCCTGGAGGAGGACGAGCTTGAGCGGCGGGTCGGTGACGGCGAAGTTCGCGTAGCCGGGGCGGCGCTTGGCGGGTTCGACGCCGAACAGGCGGGAGTAGAAGTCGACGGAGCCGTCGAGGTCGGCGACGCGGAGGGCGAGTTGTACGCGGGACATGGTGGTTCTCCCCGGTCCGTGGTGTTGATTCGACAGGTGTCGATATGGGCGAGGTTGCCACCTGTATAGATGGCTGTCAACATAGACGTATGTCGAATCTGCAACTGCCGGTGCTCGATCAGGACGACGCGGCCGTGTGCTGCTCGCCGTTGGTCCGCGAGCCCCTGGGCGAGGCGGCCGCCGTCGACCTGGCGAAGGCGTTCAAGGCGCTCTCCGACCCGGTGCGGCTGCGGCTGTTGTCGCTGATCGCCTCGCATGAGGGGGGCGAGGCCTGCGTCTGCGACCTGACCGGGCCGTTCGACGTGTCGCAGCCGACGATCTCGCACCACCTCAAGGTGCTGCGCGAGGCCGGGCTGGTCGGGTCCGAGCGCCGGGGGACGTGGGTCTACTACTGGGTGCTGCCCGCCGCGCTGGCCAAGCTGTCCGCGCTGCTCCAGGCACCCGCCGGGGAGTCCGGGTGACCGGGTCGGCGCCGCTGGGCCGGCGGGCGGCCGTGGAGTTCGTCGGGACCGGCGCGCTGGTCGCCCTCGTGGTCGGCTCCGGCATCCAGGCCACCAGGCTCTCCCCGGACGTCGGCGTCCAGCTGCTGGCCAACTCGCTGGCGACCGTGTTCGGCCTCGGTGTGCTGATCCTGCTGCTCGGACCGGTCTCCGGTGCCCACTTCAACCCCGTCGTGACGCTGGCCGCCTGGTGGACCGGGCACCGTGCCGGGGGCGGGCCCGGGCTGCGGGAGGTGGCGGCCTACGTCGCGGCGCAGGTCGCCGGGGCGGTCGGCGGGGCGGTGCTCGCGGACGCGATGTTCGGCGAGCCGCTGGTGCGCTGGTCGACGCATGCCCGCTGGGCTCCGCAGCTGTGGCTGGGCGAGGTCGTCGCGACCGCCGGCCTGATCCTGCTGATCTTCGGCCTGGCCCGGGTCGGGCGCGCGCACTTCGCCCCGGTGGCGGTCGCCTCCTTCATCGGCGCCGCCTACTGGTTCACGTCCTCGACCAGCTTCGCCAACCCGGCGGTGACCATCGGCCGCGGGTTCACCGACACCTTCGCCGGCATCGCCCCCGCCTCCGTGCTGCCGTTCATCGCCGCCCAGCTCGTCGGCCTGGCCGTCGGCATCGGGCTGGTCGCGGCGCTGTTCGGCCGCCCGACCCCGGCCGCCGAGGACGTCGTCGTCCCGCACGGCGACCACCAACCGGCCGCGGCCGCCCGCTGACCCCGCCCCGTACACCCGAAGGACCCCTCGTGAGCACTCCCGCCGTCCCGTCCGTCCCGTCCGTGCTGTTCGTCTGCGTGCACAACGCCGGCCGGTCCCAGATGGCCGCCGCCTTCCTCACCCGCCTCGGCGGTGACCGGGTCGAGGTCCGCTCGGCCGGCTCCGCACCGGCCGGGGCGGTGAACCCGGCGGTGGTCGAGGCGCTGGCCGAGGTCGGCATCGACATCTCCGCCGAGGTGCCGAAGGTCCTGACCGTCGAGGCGGTCCGGGCCTCCGACGTGGTGATCACCATGGGCTGCGGCGACGCCTGCCCGTTCTTCCCCGGGAAGCGCTACCTGGACTGGACGTTGGAGGACCCGGCCGGCCAGGGCGTCGAGGCCGTGCGCCCGATCCGCGACCGGATCGAGGAGTTGGTCCGCGGCCTGCTCGCCGAGCTGGGCGTCCAGCCCGGAGCGTGACCGGCCCGCCTCTCCGTACGCCGACCGACTGTCCCGCCGGACGTGTCCGGAGCACGGCAACCGGGCAGGGGGCTGGTGGCGTCCCCGAAGGGGCGGGGGTGGAGCGGGAGTTGGGAGGGGACGATGGGACGGCAGGAGTTGGGGCCGGAGCTGGCCGCGCTGGCGCGGGCGGCGTTCGCGGAGTCGGGGTGGGAGGTCACCCTGCACGGGGACGTCGCCCGGGACGCCCACGGGCGTGACTACGGGCTCGGCGGGCTGCTCGAACTGGTGGGGCGGCGGGCGGACGTCCCGTTGCCGGAGCTGGTCCGGGCCCACGTCCGGGAGCTGGTCGCCGCCGTGCGGGGACCGGGGGCGGCTGGTGGTCCGCCGGAGGAGGTGACCGCCCGGCTCTATCCGCTGCTGTTGGACGCGGCTTCGCTGTCCGAGTCCGCGCGGCACCCGCACGCGCTCGAAGTCGCCCCGGGGGTACTGGAGTTCCTCGCCCTGGAGTCGCCCGTCGGCTGGCAGGTGCTGACCTCGGAGGCCGTCACCGAGCTGGGCGTGGTGCCGCGGCTGCGGGAGGCCGCGCGGGCGCGGCTGGCCCGGCTGCCCGTCGAGCGGCACGAGGTGCTGCCGACCGGGCAGGGCGGCGCCCTCCACGTCGTCACCGGGAACTCGGCGCTGACGGGGAGCCGGGTCCTCGCCCTGGACGCCGTCCACCGCGAGGTCACCGGCCGGGAACTGCCGCCGGACGGTGCGGTGGTGGCCTTCCCCACGCCGTTCCGGCTGCTGTTCGCGC
This sequence comes from Kitasatospora sp. NPDC059146, assembly GCF_042786665.1. NCBI lineage: Bacteria > Bacillati > Actinomycetota > Actinomycetes > Kitasatosporales > Streptomycetaceae > Kitasatospora > Kitasatospora sp. NPDC059146. The sequence goes on from NZ_JBHZCY010000078.1 coordinate 43,327, forward strand.
CGTTCGACCTCCAGGTGCCGGGCGTGCTGGAGGTGCTGATCGAGACGGCCGCCCGGGAGTACGACGCGTCGGGCGCGCCGCTGTCCGTGCACACCTACTGGTGGCGCGACGGGAGGCTGACCCCGCTCACCGGCGTGGCCGAGGGCGGACTGCTGGAGCTGGTGCACGCGGACGAGGTGATCGCCGCCGTCACCCGGCTGGCCGGTGCGGAGGGGGACCTGCCCGCGTCGCGCCCGCACCACTACCGCTTCGCGCACCGGCTGCTGCCCTCGCTGACGCACCTGGGGTCGGTGCCAGGGGAGCGGATCGACGCCGAACTGCTGCGGCTGTGGGAGGAGTTCGGCGCGAGCCTGCCCGCGGAGCAGCGGGTGGCGCCGGAGGGCCTCCAGGGCGGGTTCGTCCAGGTCGGGCAGCACCGGATGCTCCTGGTCGGGCTCCCGAGGCCGCGGGCGGCCACCGAGGCCTTCGCGGTGGTGCTGGCCTGGCCGGGGGACGGCTCGGCGCAGCGGTTCTTCACCCTGGAGTACGGGATCGACCCGATCACGGGCGAGCGCGGGGCGGTGCTGGGCGAGTGGGAGGGGGAGGGCCGCCACCGGCTGCACCGGACCGGCATGACCCCTCAGGCCCGGCCGTTCCTGCACGCCGTCACGACGCTCCTCGACCCGCCTCCGCCGCCGGCGAAGCGGCGCGGACTGTTCCGCCGCCGCTGAGCGAGGGCGCTGAAAGCCGGGCGGCCCGGCCGGGAGGGG